>JBMORB010000295.1:0-13998 GCA_049320925.1 Thermodesulfobacteriota bacterium
ATGGAACCGGTGGGCGTGGCTTTTGAAGACTGGCCGCCGGTATTGGAGTAAACTTCGGTATCGTAAACAATGATGTTGATATCCTCGCCGCTGGCCAGCACGTGGTCGACGCCGCCAAAGGCGATGTCGTAGGCCGCGCCGTCTCCCAGGAAGACCCAGTAGGATTTTTTGGTGAACAGCTTTGCCCCTTCCAGGATTTTTGCCAGCAGGGGCCTGCGGGCGTGTTTCGGCAGCAGGGCCTTAAGCTGGTCTCCGTATTTACGGGAACCCTTGGCATCCTTCATGTTGGCCAGCCAGCCGGTCATGGCCTCCCTGAGCTCCGCGTCAATGTCCGTTTCAAGGGCTTTTTGCATCAGGTCGGCCAGTTCCCGGCGCTGCTGGGCATGGCCCAGAAACATGCCGTAGGTGAATTCGGCCGGGTCTTCAAACAGGGAGTTGCCCCAGGTGGGCCCGAAGCCGTCCCTGTTGGCGCAGTACGGGACCGACGGCGCGGAACCGCCCCAGATGGAGGTGCAGCCCGTGGCGTTGCCGATGACCATGCGTTCGCCGAAAAGCTGGGTCAGGAGCTTGGCATAGGGGGTTTCGCCGCAACCGGCGCAGGCGCCGGAAAACTCCAGCAGGGGTTGGGCGAACTGGCTGCCTTTCAGGCTCTCCCGTTCCAGCAGGCTGTCTCGGATCGGCAGGGCATGAGCGTATTCGTAATTTTTGATTTCGGTGCCCGTCTGGGTGGCCAGGGGCTGCATTTCCAGGGCCGATGTCTTGGCCGGGCATACGGCGGCGCAGCTGCCGCACCCCATGCAGTCCATGGTGTTGACCTGAATGCGGAAGGCGTATCCTTCGAGGCCCTTGCCCTTTGCTTCGATCGTGGTAAAGCCCTGCGGGGCCTTTTTCATTTCCTCCGCGGTTGCCAGCACCGGGCGAATGGCCGCGTGGGGGCAGACCAGGGCGCACTGGTTGCACTGGATACAGTTTTCGGGGATCCACCGGGGGACCTTGATGGCAATGCCACGCTTTTCATACTGGGTGGTGCCCACCGGGAAAATGCCGTCGGGAGAAAAGGCGCTCACCGGCAGCTTGTCGCCCTGCTGGGCCAGCATGGGCCGCATCACCCTGGTGACGAAATCCGGCACGTTCTCGGCAACAGGCGCCGGGAGGTCGGCGTCGGCCCACGACGCGGGATACTTGATCTCCACGATGTTCTCAAGGGTCCGGTCCACGGCGTCGCTGTTCATCTTGACGATATTGTCGCCTTTTTTACCGAACATGTCCTTGATCTGGCCTTTGAGATAGGCAATAGCGTCCTTGACCGGAATCACGTTGGCCAGTTTGAAGAAGGCGGTCTGCATGATCATGTTGATGCGGCCGCCAAGGCCCAGTTCCCCCGCGATTTTTACCGCGTCGATGTTGTAAAATTTGAGCTTTTTGCGCGCGATGGTACGGCGCATGGCCGCGGGCAGTTCGGTCTCCATCTGTTCGGCCGTCCAGTCCGAGTTGAGCAGGAAGGTGCCGCCGGTCTTGATGCCTTCCAGCAGGTCATAAATATGGACGTAGCTGGCCTTGTGGCAGGCGATGTAGTCGGCTGAATCGATCAGGTAAGTGGACTGAATCGGCTTTTTGCCGAACCGCAGGTGGCTCATGGTGACGCCGCCCGACTTCTTGGAGTCGTAGGCGAAGTATGCCTGGGCGTACATGTCGGTGTGGTCGCCGATGATCTTGATGGCGCTCTTGTTGGCGCCCACGGTCCCGTCGGCCCCCAGCCCCCAGAACTTGCACTGGATGGTACCTTTCGGCGCGGTGTCGATGGTCTCTGCGATCTCCAGTGATGTGTGGGTCACGTCATCGGTGATGCCCACGGTGAAGTGGTTTTTGGGTTCTTTCTTTTTCATGTTGTCGAACACGGCTTTTACCATGCTCGGCGTGAACTCCTTTGAACTGAGGCCGTAGCGGCCGCCCAGAATCAGGGGGGTTTCGCGGCGTTCCATGTAGGCGGTGCACACATCCACGTACAGAGGATCGCCCAGGGCGCCGCGTTCCTTGGTGCGGTCCAGAACGGTGATGCGTCTGACCGTGTCGGGAATCACGGCGAACAGGTGCTTGGGAGAGAAGGGCCGGTACATGCGCACCTTGACCAGGCCCACCTTTTCACCTTTCGCCTTCAGATATTTGATGGTTTCCTCAATGGTCTCGCAGGAGGATCCCATGGAGATGATGATGTGCCTGGCGTCAGGCGCGCCCGTATAATCAAAAGGCTTATACTTGCGGCCGGTGAGCTTGCTGACTTTTTTCATGTAGGACGCAATCACTTCAGGCGCCCGGTTGTAATAAGGGTTGGAGGCTTCGATGGCCTGGAAATAAATATCCGGGTTCTGGGCTGTTCCACGCAGTTCGGGTCGTTCCGGGTTCACGGCTCTTTGCCGGAAGGCCTTTATCGCGTCGTAGTTGACCAGTTTGGCCATGTCTTCATAATCAATGGTTTCTATTTTTTGAATTTCGTGGGAAGTACGGAACCCATCAAAGAAATGGACAAAGGGAAGGCTGGTCTCGATGGCCGCGAGATGGGACACCAAGCCGAGATCCATCACTTCCTGGACCGACGCCGATGCGATCATGCAGCAGCCGGTCTGACGGACCGCCATCACGTCCTGGTGGTCCCCGAAAATCGACAGGGCGTGGCCGGCAATGGCCCGGGCCGTCACATGCAGCACACCGGGCAGCAGTTCCCCGACCATCTTGTACATGTTGGGGATCATCAGCAGCAGACCCTGGGAGGCGGTGAAGGTCGATGTCAGGGAACCGGCGGCCAGAGCGCCATGGACCGATGCCGCGGCACCGGCCTCGGACTGGAGCTGACGCACCATCAGGGGGTTGCCGAAAATATTTTTTCTGCCGTTGGCGGCCCATTCATCGGCGATCTCTCCGATCGGCGAGGAGGGGGTGATGGGGTAGATGGCCGCTACCTCGCTCATGGCGTATGCCACGTGGGCGGCAGCAGTGTTACCGTCGACTGTTTTCATTTTACTCATGGCCTGCTCCTTTGAAAACCTGGCGGTTTATGGTTGTTGTGATATGCGGATACCGTCTTGCGATTTTGTCTCAATTTTAAGCACAGTTGCGAAACTTACCGTAAAAAAGGGCGGGTGTAAACAATATATTTTGAGGCAACTATATTTCTTGTTGTTTGCGGGACGTATTGGTGGCCTTGTTTGCCCAGAATATCAGGCGGGCGGAAAAAAGTATTGACAGGTCCGATCGTCTGGCATACAAATATTTTGTATGCAAGATAATAGCATGAAAGACAACCAGGTGCTCAACGACACGGACGATCCCCGTTCCTGCGTCTGTTTTCTCCTGTCCAGGGCAGCCCAGGCCGCGCAGAAACATCTGCGTGTCGCCCTGGAACCTTATGGCCTGACCCCCGCCCAGTATCTGATCATTGAGTGCCTCTGGCTTTCGGACCGCATGTCTCCCAAGGTGATCGGTGAACTGTTGCGGTTTGATTCGGCCACCCTTACCGGGCTGGTGGACCGCCTGGAACGGGCCGGTTTTGTTTACCGTCAGCCCGACCCCGGCGACCGGCGGGCGATTCGTATCTGCCTGACCGACAAAAGCAGGGGAATGAAGACCGAACTCCGCGCCTTGCGGCTTCGGGCCAATGAGGAGATATTAAAGGTATTCCCCCGGCAACAGCGGGGTATTTTCAAACAGGCCCTGATGTCACTGATCGCGGCCGAGGATGTTTCAGCAGCCGACGGGCAGCAGGCCAGTGGCGCCTGATTCAGGATTATTTGCGATTGAATAATTGTCAACCCATATCGAAAAAGAGGTCTGTCATGTCATCATTCAAACATTTACTGGAACCGATCACCATTCAATCCATGACCCTTCCCAACCGCATCATCATGCCGGCGTTGACGGTGAACGTGGCCATGGGCGAGATCAACGACGCCGCCGTGGCCTACTATGAGCGCCGGGCCAGGGGCGGGGCCGGCCTGGTCACCGTGGGCATCAGCCCGGTGGTGGCCGGCATGGTGATGGGCCTGGATATTTCCGACGACCGGTTTATCCCCGGCCACAAGCGGGTGGCAGACGCCATTCACCGGTATGACACAAAGGCCAGCATTCAACTGTGGCATCCGGGCCGGTACGAGATGACCTTTCTTACTGGACGGCAGGCGGTAAGCGCGTCGGACGTGGAACCTCCCATTTTTTCCAAGGGCAAGCCCCGGGCCCTGACTGTTGAGGAAATAAAGGAGATTGTGACGGCCTTTGGCGAGGCGGCCCGGCGGGCCAGGGAAGCCGGTTATGACTGCGTGGAAGTGATTGCCAGTGCGGGCTATCTGATCAGCCAGTTCATGAGCCCGACCACCAACCTTCGAACCGACGGCTACGGCGGCAGCCTGGAAAACCGGGCCCGGTTCGGCACCGAGATTATTCAGTCGATACGAAGCCGCGTGGGTAAAGACTATCCCATTTTTGTCCGCATGGTGGGAGACGAACTGATTCCCGGCGGCAACAGGCTTGACGACATGAAGCAGTTCGCCCGCATCTGGGAAAAGGCGGGGGCCGACGCCTTTAACGTGACCGCTGGCTGGCACGAGTCCAAGGAACCCATGATCACCATGAATGTGCCCCGGGGCGGATTCGTATGGATGGCCGAAGGCATCAAGAGCGCGCTGGACCACGCGCCGGTGGCGGCTTCCAACCGCATCAACAGCGCGGAACTGGCCGAAGAAATTCTGACCGCCGGAAAGGCGGACATGGTCAGCATGGCCCGGCCCCTGGTATGTGACCCCGATCTTCCCAACAGGGTCAAGCAGGGCCGCCCTGATCTGATCCGGCGGTGCATCGCGTGCATGAACTGCATGGACAGCCTGTTTGAGGGCAAACCCGTGACCTGCGCCATCAATGCCGAGGCCTGCCGGGAAGCGGCCCTGGGAGACGTCAAAAAGGCCGATAAAAAGAAACGGGTGCTGGTCATCGGCGGCGGCCCCGGCGGTTGCGAGGCGGCCCGGGTGGCCGCGTTGCGGGGTCATGACGTGATCCTTATGGAAAAGGCGGGCAAGCTGGGCGGCCAGCTCAACCTGGCGGCCCAGACTCCCAATTTCGGAGAGTTTGCCCTGGTGGGGTCGTATTTTGCCGCCATGCTCAAGGAACTGGGCGTGGATGTCCGCTTAAACACCGAGGCCACGAAAGAGACCGTGGCGGCGATCAAGCCCGACGTGGTGATTTACGGGGCCGGGGCCGTTCCCGCGGACCCGCCCATCAAGGGGATTGACCGGCCCAACGTGATGCATGCCTGGCAGGTGATGGCCGGTGAGCCGGTTTCAGGCAAACGGGTGGCGGTGATCGGCGGCGGCGGCACCGGGTGCGACGTGTGCATGCACCTGGCCCATGACGGCAAAACCGTGACCCAGCTGGAGATGCTCGACAAGATGGGCCACAACATCGGCCCCGGCACCAGGTGGGTGGTGATGAAGACCCTGGGCGAGCTGGGCATTCAGCAGACCAACCGGTTCAAGGTCAAGGAGATCACGGCCAAAGGCGTGGTGGGCGAGGTGGATGGCAGGGAGCAGCTCATCGAGGCCGACACCGTGGTCGTGGCCATCGGGTCCAGGCCCAACACGGCCCTGCTGAATGCGCTTTCCGGGTATGACGTGATTCCCATCGGCGACGCGCGCCAGCCCCGCAAGATCGTGTTCGCGGTGCATGAAGGATACGAAGCCGCGCGGAACGTGTAGGGAAACGGTTGAGGGAAACTGTTTGAATATCGAATATCGAACAGGGAATCTCGAATCATGAAGGGCGGTATTCCCAGACTTGATATTTTGCGGTTGTGCGTATGTGACTGCCATGCGATACACACGGGCAAGCTCGCGCTGCGCGTCGCTTCGCCCGTGGCACACGATGATGAAGCCTTTAATGGGTGGGACGGGCCAGGGAGCAGCCTTGCCCGTGGATGACAAACAAAGGGATTGTCGGTTCCCGGGGATTTGCCATGCTGGTGTTAACGGAAAAACAGGGACCGGTGACGCTTATCACCATCAACCGGCCTGAGGTAAGAAACGCGGTGAACCGGCCCGCGGCGGATGCGCTTGCCGGGGCTTTCCGGGCGTTTGAAGCGGATGAAGCCGCACGGGTGGCGGTGCTCACCGGCGCGGGCGGGCATTTTTGCGCCGGGGCCGACCTGAAGGCGGTGGCGGCACTGGGGCAGGAGGCCAACCGGATCGCGCCGGACGGCGACGGCCCCATGGGCCCGACACGGATGCTCTTTTCAAAACCGGTGATCGCAGCGGTGGCCGGTTATGCCGTGGCCGGCGGGCTTGAGCTGGCGCTGATGTGCGACCTGCGGGTGGCCGAGCAGGGCGCGGTGTTCGGTGTTTTCTGCCGGCGCTGGGGCGTACCGCTGATTGACGGGGGCACGGTGCGGCTGCCCCGGTTGATCGGGCTTTCCCGTGCACTGGACATGATTCTCACGGGACGGCCGGTGGGCGCTGCCGAGGCGCTGGAGATGGGTCTTGCCAACCGGGTGGTGGCCGACGGCACCGCGGTGACCGAGGCGGTGGCCCTTGCTAAACAGCTGGCCGGCTTTCCTCAGGCCTGCCTGCGCGGCGACCGGCATTCTGCCTGTGAACAGTTTGACCTGAATTTTTCAGAGGCCATGAAAAACGAGTTCAAACGCGGGGTGGCCACCATAGAGAGCGGAGAGACGGTGGCCGGGGCAGGGCGCTTTGCCAAGGGGGCAGGGCGCCATGGAAAATTTAACGCTTAATCAAGGAGGCGGTCATGCAGGTCAACGAAGGGACTCTTGACAGGATCGTGCGGGCGGCGCTGGGCATTTTTATCATCGCGCTGTTTTTCGCGGGCAAGCTGCCGGGATACTGGGCGCTGCTGCTGATCTTCAGCGGCACCTTTCTGATGACGGCGGTGACGGGTTACTGTCCTCTCTATAAACCCCTGGGCGTCAACACATGTAAGAAGTAGGTTGTTGAGGAATTCAAGCGGGGGCGGATTGTAACACGCTCCGCGAAACGTCCGGCCCGATTCTGTGTCAGGCCTCGCACTGCCCGGCGTCGGTCTGGCACGCTTTTTCCCGGGTCTTTTCCGCCAGGCGCACCTCGCGCCTCCGGCGGGCCTCCCGGTTGCGTCTTTTCTCGTCGTCTGTTTCCAGGATCAGGCCGGGCAGCGGCTCCCTGGCCGGCCTGAAATCCGGACCCAGGGCCACAAAGGTCAGGTAGGCCGACGCCGTGTGTTTCACCTTGCCGGTGAGCACGTCCTCGCACTCCACCCGCACTCCCACCTCCATGGAGGTTTTCCCCACCATGTTGATGCCGGCTTTGACGATCAGCAGGTTGCCGATGAAAACCGGGTTGTGAAAGTCGAGCCGGTCGATGGACGCGGTGACACATACGGTCTGGGAGTGGCGTACCGCCACCACGCCGGCGGCGTTGTCGATCATTTTCATCACCACACCGCCGTGGACAAGGCCGGCGGGGTTGGCATCCGCGGGCAGCATCACGCTGGCCATGGTGCAGCTCGTCTGTCGGACGGTTTTTGCATTCATCGTTTAATCCCTGATAATTTGTAACCCGGATGTTTAACGGGACATCCCGGTTATTTTGCGGCCTGGATGACCCTGATGGCGTCACGCTCCAGAATCTGGACAGCTGAGATAAGCAGGCCGAACACCTCGTTTTTGGTCTGGCCGTGATAGAAGCGGTAATAGATCTGCTGGGCGATAACGGCCAGTCGGAACAGACCGAAGCAATAGTAATAATCAAACCCGCTCATGTCCCTGCCGGAAAGTTTCCGGTAATAATCCACGATTTCCCTGCGCGACAGGGCGCCGGGGTAACCGGTGGGCAGCATTCTGCGCAGCTGGTCCTCTTCGGGATCGGCGGCCTCCACCCAGTAGGCCATGGAGTTTCCCAGGTCCATGCGCGGGTCGCCGATGGTGGCCATCTCCCAGTCCAGCACGCCGATGATTTTACGGGGGTCGTTTCTGTCGAGCACCACGTTATCGAACTTGAAGTCATTGTGAATCAGGGCCGGTTTATCGGCATCGGCGGGCATGTGTTCCGTCAGCCAGGACATGACGATCTCAAAGTCCGGGGCGTCGGGGGTCCGGGCGTCCCGGTAGCGGTTGCACCAGCCGGTCACCTGGCGTTCCACGTACCCATCGGGTTTTCCAAAATTTTCCAGGCCGATGGCCTTGTAATCAAGGGCGTGGAGCTCGTAGTGGACTTCCACCAGCCGCTTGCAAAGGGCGTTGAACCGGTCGGCGCTCATGGCAAAGCCCTTGGGGAAATCCTTGCGCAGAATGATACCGTCGATGCGCTCCATCATATAGAAGGGGCATCCCATGACCGATGGGTCTTCGGTGTAGACCAGGGGCCTGGGGCAATAAGGGTAGTAGGGCCGAAGGGCCTTGAGAATATTGTACTCCCGTCCCATGTCATGGGCTGATTTCGCCTTTTTCCCGAAAGGCGGCCGCCTCAGGATGTAACTCGTGCCGCCGATGCGGACCAGGTAAGTCAGGTTGGAATATCCGCCCTGGAACTGCCGGATCTCAATGTCCGGGCTTGTTTCAATCCCCTGGTCTTTTAGATAATCCATCAGTTTCTGCGCGTCGATTTCTTCCCCTGCCCGGACTTTGGTGGGCTCGTCACTGGCCATGGCAAATCCTTATAATTGTTTGATAAGACCGTATTTATGGGGCGCACCAGCACCCGGTTTTTCTATTGCTATGAGTTATAACCTTATCAGTCGGGTTTTGCAATCCTGTTTGGCCGCCGGTAAAGGGGAATGCCACAGGGACCATGCCGGCTACATGTCGCCCATCAGGTGTTGCACAATGGCGCAGGCAGCCACGGTGGCGGTATCGGCCTTCAGGATGCGGGGGCCCAGGCCGGCGGCGATAAATCCTTTTCGCGTGGCCCGGGAGATCTCCTGGGGCGTAAATCCGCCTTCCGGTCCGATCATGATCAGCACCTGGCGGTTGGTATTTCCCGGCGGCGGAAGTGTTACCTTAAGCCTCCTTTCATTTCTGTCGGCAAAAATGATCTTCAGGTCCCATGCGTCGGCCTGGTCCATCAGTTCGTCAAACGGGACCGGGGCCGTGATCTCCGGCAGCCAGCCCCGCTGACACTGTTTGAGAGATTCGGCGGCAATGGCCTGCCACCGCTCAACCCTTGACGCCGCCCGCCTGGCATCAGGCCGGGGAATGGCGCGCTGCGTGAACACCGGTATCCATCGCGAGACCCCCAGTTCCGTGGCCTGACGCACCAGCGTGTCCATCTTTTTATCTTTCAGAAAGGCCTGGGCCAGGGTCAGGCAGATCGGGGGGTCGGAGGCGCATGCCAGGGCGTCGGTGATCTCCACTTCCACCCCGTCGGCGCCAAGGGCACGTATGACTGCCTTAAACTCCATGCCCGCGCCGTCAAAAAGCCACAACTCATCGCCGGGCTTCATGCGCAGCACGTTTTTGATGTGGTTGGCATCCGGGCCGCTGAGCACGCAGGCGGCGCCGGGAGTGAGGGCCGTGCCCGTGAAGAATCGTCTCATGATCGCTCCTGTAAATGAAGTTACGCGGATTGTATCAGTCCGGGCCGCGCATTTCAAATATCGGATTATGACCGGTCTGCCGTGTTTTCCCTGCGGGACATAGGCTCAAAAACCTTGACACAAGGCCATTTAGCTGTTAAATGTATGCAGAAAAATCAGACCTTTTCAATCAGCACGGTCTTGTGCTCAGGCGAGAGGGGAAATGAGCAAGAGCAAAAAAACAAGCCAGCCTTCCAAAGAAGCCGCGCCACAAAAAACAAAGCCGGCAACCCCCAAGAGCCCCCAAAAAGCGGCCACGCCCAAGGTTCCAGACTTTTTTGATGAAACCGAAGAGGATCAGGAAATTCTGGAGCTGACCGAGGAAACGATTGTGGTGGCCTCCGAGGAGGATAACGGCGCGACGTTTGATCTTGCCGACGTGGTCGATGACGGATCGGATCATGACGATATTCTGGAACTCACCGACGATGTTGACGAGGCCGACGAGGACACCCTGGGGCTTGAGGCGAATGAGGATGACGAGGACCTGCTGGAACTGACCGAAACCATGGAGATGGACGACAATGATGTGAGCAAGGAGGATGTCCTTAACCTGACCGATGAAGAAGAAGAGGATGAAGAACTGCTCAAACTCACCGAAACCGTGATGATGGACATGGGCAACGGTGAGGAGACGGTGGACCTTGACGATATAGAAACCGACGACGATGACGATGTGGTGTTCGACCTGACCGAAGAAGCGGAGGATGTCGGCGAAGGCACCCTGGGACTGGGTGGCGCCGAAGATGAGGAGGACGTTCTGGACCTGACCGAAGCCGTGGATGCCGGCAAGAGAAAGGCCGGCCGTCCATCCGGTACGTCTGCATTGGATGAGGATGATGTGATTGAACTGACCGAACCCGGAGAAGATGACGATGATGTGATCGAACTGACCGAATCCGCCGGACCTGAGGAGGTGCTCGATCTCACCGAAGCGCTGGATGATGCGTCAGATGACGATGTGCTGGATTTAACAGAAGAAGCCTCCTCCGATGAGGAGGAAATTCTTGACCTGGCCGAACCGGTCGCGCCCCCGTCGGATGACGACGATGTGCTGGAACTCACCGATGAAGCCCCGAGTGAAGATGAAGACAAGGAACTGCTTGTTCTTACCGATACGGTCGAGGTCAGTGTGGATGAGGTGTTTCATCTGGATGACGAGGCCGGGGGAGATGAAGATTCGCTGGAACTGGCCGAACCGGTTGAGCCCGCGTCGGATGACGAAGAGGATGTGCTGGACCTGACGGAGGAGACTCCAGCCGAAGAAGAAGACGATGAAGACCTGGTCGAACTGACGGATACGGTGGACGAGGAGACGGAGGATATACTCGACCTTACCGATGAGGCTGCCGAGCCCGCCGAAGAGGATGTGCTCGATCTTACCGAACCGGCGCCCAAAAAAGAAAAAACCCCGGCAAAAAGCGATGAACCGTCGATCGAAGAGGATGTGCTGGATCTGGTGGCCGAGGCCGCTAAAGACAATGATGTGCTGGATCTGACGGCCGATCTGGAGCCGGCGGCCGGTCACGAGGCCGCGTCCGAGGTCTCCATTGTTTTGTCTGAGGAAGAGTCCGACGCGGGTTTCCTGGATTTGTCCGAGGCGGTCGAGCCGGGGACTCCCGCAGCGGAAGGGGCGGGTGCTGAAACGCGGCCGGATGATGAAACCCTGCTTGAATTCAGTGACACCGTGGAACTGTCAGATATCGTGGGCGCCGATGCCGCGGCAAAAATCAGGGGAGAAAAGGTGGAGGTCAACGGCGAGTTCGGCAAGGCCCTCGATCATGAGCTTGAGACGGTTCTCGGGGAGCCGGAAAGTGAAAAGATCACGCCGGAAGAGGCGGAACGGCGGCTTCAGCGGGCCGCCAAGGTGTCGGTCCATGTGCACAACCGGGGCGAGGTGGACAAACCCACGGACTTTAATTTCGACGCCATGCACGCGTGGCACGACAGCGTGCGCAAGCAGATAGCCGAAGCCGGGGGCGGCCCGATTTCGGACCGGCAGTTGGAGATCGCCCTGGCACGGGCCATCAAGGAAGTGTATGCCGAAAAATTCGAAAAGATGATCGAGCAGGTGCTTGAAAAGACGATTCTCAAAGAGATCGAAAGACTCAAGAAACTGGTGACAGGCGATGAATAGGCTGTTTTGAAACACATCACGCAAGCCGTCAAAAAGCATTGAAAAAAAAGGGGGATTAGTGAATAATCCCCTTTTTGTTGGCGCGAAATAAATAAACGAAATACAGTCGCTGGGTGGAGTGCGGACGAATGAGCAGTCAGGAACTGGATAAAGGGTATGCGCCCGAAGGGGTTGAACAACGCTGGTATGCTTTCTGGGAAAACGAAAAACTTTTTGCCGCTGCTGAAGATGGGACCGGGAGGCGCAATTATTCCATTGTGATTCCGCCGCCCAATGTCACGGGCATGCTGCACATGGGCCATGCCCTGAACATCACGCTTCAGGATATCCTCTGCCGCTACCGGCGGCTGCGCGGCGACAACGTGTTGTGGGTGCCGGGTACCGACCATGCCGGCATTGCCACCCAGAACGTGGTGGAAAAAAAGCTGATGGCCGAGGGCACCGACCGCCACGCCCTGGGCCGGGAAGCCTTCATCGACCGGGTGTGGGAGTGGCGCAAAGCCTACGGCGGCACCATCATCCGCCAGCTCAAGCGGCTGGGGGCCTCCTGCGACTGGGACCGCGAGCGGTTCACCATGGATGAAGGGCTTTCCCGGGCCGTGCGGGAGGTGTTTGTCCGCCTCTATCGCGAAGGACTGATCTACCGGGGCGAGTACCTGATCAACTGGTGTCCCCGGTGCCACACCGCCATTGCCGACATTGAAGTGACCTATGACGAGCGCAAGGGCGCCCTTTATCATATCCGCTACCCCTTTGAAGACGGCACCGAAGGACTGGTGGTGGCCACCACGCGGCCGGAAACCATGCTGGGCGACACGGCCGTGGCGGTGAACCCGGATGACGAGCGGTATCTGCACGCCAAGGGCCGGAAGGTGATGCTGCCCCTGACCGGCCGTGTTATTCCGGTGATTGAAGACCGGTACGTGGACACGGCCTTTGGCACCGGGGCGCTCAAGGTCACGCCGGCCCACGATCCCAACGACTTTGAACTGGGCCGGGTCCACGGCCTGGACACGATCAAGGTGATCGACGACCGGGGCCACATGACCGAGGCGGCGGGCAAGCGGTTTGCCGGCCTGGAACGGTTCGCCTGCCGAAAGGCCGTTGTGGAGGCACTTGAAGCCGAAGGGCTGCTGGTCAAGGTCGAGGACTACAATCACAGCGTGGGGACCTGTTACCGGTGCCAGACCGTGATCGAGCCCAATCTTTCCAAACAGTGGTTCGTGGCCGTCAAACCGCTGGCCAAAAAAGCCGTTGAGGCCGTTGCCCAGAGCCGCACCCGCATCATCCCCGACACGTGGACCAAGACCTATTACGAATGGATGAACAATATCCGGGACTGGTGCGTCTCCCGCCAGATCTGGTGGGGTCACCAGATTCCGGCCTGGTACTGCAAGGCGTGCGACGAGGTGATCGTGGCGGAGCAGGCCCCCGCCGAGTGCCCGGCCTGCCGCGGCGCCGACCTGGTCCAGGAAAGCGACGTGCTCGACACCTGGTTCAGCTCTGCTTTGTGGCCTTTTTCCACCCTGGGATGGCCCGACCATACCCGGCTGCTTCAGACCTTTTACCCCACCAGCGTGCTGGTCACCGGGTTTGACATTCTTTTTTTCTGGGTGGCCCGCATGCTGATGATGGGCATTCATTTCATGGAAGAGATCCCCTTCCACGACGTTTACATCCATGCCCTGGTGCGCGACGAAGAGGGCAAGAAGATGAGCAAGTCCACGGGCAACGTCATCGACCCCATCGACATCATCAGCAAGTACGGGGCCGACGCCCTCCGGTTCACCCTGGCCGCCTTCGCTGCCCAGGGACGGGACATCAAGCTCTCTGAAAGCCGTATCGAGGGATACCGCCATTTTATCAACAAGCTGTGGAACGCGGCCCGCTTTGCCATGATGCACCTTGACAGGGGATACGAAGGCAGGCCGCCGACCGATGGCGGCCCGGCCGACCAGTGGATTCTGTCACGCCTGTCCGAGGCCCGCAAAAACGTGGCCGACGCCCTGGACACCTACCGTTTCAACGACGCGGCCGGCGCGCTTTACCAGTTTGTGTGGCACGAACTGTGCGACTGGTATCTGGAGGCGGCCAAGCCCGATCTTTACGGGAAAAACGGCGAAGACAGAAAGGAAAAGACAAAACAGGTGCTGTGGCACGTGCTGCGGGACACCCTGATTCTGCTTCACCCGATTGTTCCCTTTGTCACCGAAGAGATATGGCATGCCCTGCCCGGCACGCGAGGATCTGTGATGCGGACC
>JBMORB010000296.1:0-13995 GCA_049320925.1 Thermodesulfobacteriota bacterium
ATATCCCGATGGTTATAAATACAAAACCCCCTTTAAAAGTTGATTTTGGATAATAATGAGCCAAATCAACTCCTGAAATATCCGGGTTGATTCCTACTGAAGTTCACCTTCATCAGGAAGATTTTGTTTTTGCAGATAAGAAAACATTCGGGTCGGGTTTCATAGTATTGTCCCTGAGCTTACCATATATAGTAAGTTGTATCATTTGGTAAGAAAACTTATGTTATTTGGTAGTATTGTTTTAGCCTAAATATTAACACTCTGAAATTTATATATAATTATTCTGGTACAGTTAATGCCTTACAAAGAATGACAAAATAAAAGTCCGGCCTTACTAATTAAGGAGGGTTTAGAATGAAAAACTTATCCGTCGTGATTTTGGTTATGCTAACAGTTATTTCTTTTTCTTTATCAATTCCAGGTTTTTCCCATGCAATGGGCTCAGCCCCGCCCGAACCCCCTCCCGTTACTCCACCGCCTGTTGGAAACGGAATAACCCAGGTGGAGACAATGTACGGTGATGTCAAAGGCTTTATCACCGATGAGGGGGTTGTTGCTTTTCTCGGGATTCCCTATGCGAAACCGCCTGTTGGCGAGCTGAGATTTGCCCCTCCGGTCCCTGGTGAACCCTGGGATAATACGCTTGATGCAATGGATTTCGGACCGGCCTGCCCGCAGCCGGAAATCGAACCCAGCGACATAATGAACTGGGAGACCGACGAGGACTGTCTCACCCTGAACGTCTGGACGCCTTCGGTGGATAATCAGGAAAGGGCGGTCATGTTCTGGATCCATGGCGGGGGATACATCTGGGAGAGTGCGGGAGACAAGCTCTACCATGGCGCGCGTATGGCGGCACGTGGCAATGTCGTGGTCGTAAGTGTGGAGTACCGGCTCGGCGCCTTTGGTTTCAGTTATTTTGAAGAGGTTCCGGGCAGCGGCAACGCCGGATTGCTGGACCAGGTTCTGGCGCTTCGTTGGGTTCAGGACAATATCGCCGCATTTGGCGGAAACCCTGACAATGTTACCATCTATGGGGAGTCAGCCGGAAGTTACAGCGTGTGCGCGCTTCTTGGCATGCCGGCTGCCGAAGGCCTGTTTCATAAGGGAATCGCCCAGAGCGGTGGGAGTTCAACATTCCGTCAGAAAGACTATGCCCGCCGTTCAACGGAAATACTTTACAAATATACGGGAGTCAACACCCTGGAAGCACTGCGCCGGCTCAGCTGGCAGGAGGTGATGGCTGCGCAGGAGCAGGTGATGGATACAACACTTCTTCCGGAAAACATATATGCCGGGGTTGTCGATGGCACGGTCTTTCCGGAGCCGCCCCTGCATGCCATTGCAAATGGACGATCATCAAATGTCCCCCTGATTGTGGGAACCACACGGGACGAGGGACGGTGGTGGATGGTGGAAAATGCCCTGCTGGCCCTGCCTGTTGCAACGCCACTGGTAACAATGACCGCATTCCCCTATTTTGAAAGGTCTATTCCTGACAATAAAACAGCCGCGGAGGGGATTTTCCTGTACTATCTTAACTACCCTGAACTTGCCGCCTCGCCGAATCTTGTGGCGCTGGCCATGATGACGGATGCTTTTCTGCGTGTTCCAACACTCAGGCATGCCGAAGCTCAAATCGTGCATCAGCCCCGAAACGTCTTTGTCTACCGGTTTGACTGGAATCCGCCCTGTCCTGAGTATCCGTTTCTGAATCTCGGATCGCCGCATGGCGCGGAACTGGCCTTTGTCACGGGATATCCGGAAGGCTGGCCCGAACTCTACGGGGAAGACGGTATTCCACAAGGCCTTCAGAATCAGATGATGGACGCCTGGGCGTCGTTTGCCAAAACCGGGAATCCCAACCATGCAAACATGCCGGAATGGCGTTCCTATAATACCTGTGATCGTCCGACCATGCTGTTTAACGCAAAAGGGTCAGAAGCAGCCAGCCGGCTGAAGAATGATCCGGATGGTTCAACACGGGCATTCTGGAACGCCATGCCCTTTGATGGCGTGCATCCCGCCCTGCTGCCTGAGGATCTGTCCGAGTAGGGAGTTATCTTTCCCGGGTATATAAAAATAGACAAGGAGGGACGTGGAATGAAAACAACTGGAAGATTGATTTATGGTCTGGTTTGCATCGTCGTTTTTTCCATGATTTTTTTTGGCTGTAAAGTAGCTGATACAAAGGCGGTCGTTTCAGATGCTTTTACCAGCAACTGGGACGGCAGCGGCGTTGACCCCGGTGAAATCCTGCCCAATGTCACGGCGTTTTATCTGCCTGCCAAGGAATACAGGGGGTTGGTAGGATATCTTACAGCGTCAAGAATTAGTGATGTCACCGTACGTTTTAAAATAGAGGATCCTCGTGATAACAGCTGGATACAGATCGGGCCGGACCTTAGGACAAACAGTGATGGTATAGCCAAACTCAACAGTCTGAGAAACTATATACCGGCTGATATTCTTGATCTGGCTCCGATTGAGCTTCGGCTCATGGCCCAAGTAAAGTGCGATGACGGCTGGTCTGAAGACAAGGAAGGTGTTCTGAATATTCTCAGCAATGACACCAGCGCTAATCCGGATGTTGTTTTTACCGACCATGACAACACCATCCATGCCACCGGCGGAGCCAATACGATTTCAGATTATATCGACTTTGTGAATATGTTTGGCTATGACTGGCCCTATGTGGATTGTTATGTGAAAGATATCATTCCCGATATTCTTGACCGTGCCGATATGGTGATTATTACCGGCCAGCCTGAATCTGTCAGGCCGCTGACCCGTGACCAGATGGTTAACCATTTCTCCCCGGATGGAACAAGGACGGTTCCGATTATTGTTAAAGCGGATATGGACTACGCGGAGAGCGCGGACTACAAAGCCGCTGCGATCACTATTTTACGTAATCTCTATGGCGCGGAACACTGCCTGGCAATGGTGGGAGACACAGCAAGCGAAGATGGCTATGGCGCTTTGGCCTCCGGCGTTGAATATATTCCATTTCAGATCAAACACCTCGTGTTTCCAGACAGCCTTGATATAGGCGGCGGTTTTGATCCCGTTGATCCTGATGACATTGCCTGGGACTGGCGGAATGTTTACAGTCGCCTATTCTGAACCGACCCACGATTTGCGGGATTTTCAGTAAACATATTGAGGAGGGATCATTAAACTCGGCCGAAGAACAAGATATTACTTATGCGCATTCGCCGTGCTTCTTATGGTTGCCGGTATCATATACTGGAAACAGGTTTTTCCCCCTGATCCAGCGCCTGCCGGAGGCGTTTCTGTCGCTGAGTCCGCCAATAAAACTCCCGGCACAATGTCCGTGGCGCGGAAAGAAATCACCTCGCTGTCGGCTGACCAGGCTTCTTCCACGGATTGCTCTCTGGCGGTATCTGCGCTGATATCACCGTCCCAGCAGGATACGGAGATCGACGGCCGACTGCAGGAGGACAGGAGCGGCAACCTGATTGTGGATATCGGTTTTCGGGACCTTTTTGATTATTTTTTTTCAGCGCTTGGCGAAAAAACACCCGAACAGATTGCCGCCGCCATGGAGCAATACATTGACGGTGCGCTTTCCCCCAGGGCCGCCGAACAGGCACGGGCGCTGCTGAAAATGTTTATGGCCTATAATCGGGAGCTGGCTGAATACACGACGGCGAATGACACGGATGTCTATAATCTTCACGGCCGGGCCCTGGTTGATTACCTGAAAGCGTATCAAACCTATCTGGCCGATGCCCGCAGACGTCACTTCGGTCAGGAATACAGCGATGTGTTTTTTCAGAATGAGGAAAAATACCAGGCCTACAATATCGCCCGACTGGAGTTGAGCCTGACGGATCTGCCGGATGAAGAGAAAAGACGACGGATCGAGACGCTCAGGAACCAATTGCCGGAAAAACAGCAGGAAATTATCCGTAATCATGAACGTGTCAATGAATTCATGAACAAAGAAAAAGCCTGGCAGGAGGAGGGGGTGTCCGGGAAAGAATTGTATGACAGGCGGCTGGCCAGTTACGGATATGACGCGGCTCAACGGATGGCGGCGCTGGATGAAAGCAATCGCCGCTGGCAGTCCCGATTGAATGATTTTTTTCAAGAGGTTGACCAGATCAGGGCCACCGACTGGCCCGAAGCAGACAAAAAAGATTTGATAGAAGGGATAAAAGTCAGCTCGTTTTCCGAAACGGAGCGATTGCGTGTCAATGTAATAGAACGGTATCGACAGAAAAATAATAACAGCCAAAATTAAAAAAGGGACGCCCCATGAGAATTGGAAACCTGATCAAAAAAACACTGATTGTTCTGTTGTTTGCCTTGACCATCGTGTTTTTTTCAAATGCGGCGTTTGCCATGGGATCGGCCCCGCCGCCGCCCGATGAATACACCAAAACAGCCTATCCGATGGTCCTGGTTCACGGCAGTATGGGGTTTGACAACACGGATATTGTCGGTTTTATCGACACTGATTACTGGCCCACCATTCCTTATGAAATCATGCGCAGCGGCGGCACCGTATACGTGGCGCAGGTTTCAGCGCAAAATACCCCGGAAATCCGGGGGGAACAGCTCATTCACGAGCTTGAATTCATCAAGGCCTTGAAAGGGCATAAAAAGTTCAACCTCATCGGTCACAGCTTCGGCGCGCCTACATCCCGGTATGTGGCCGCTGTGCGGCCGGACCTGGTGGCGTCTGTCAGTACGGTGGGCGGGAACAACGATACCAATGACCGGGACAACCCCAACCCGCCAAATCCCGTTGATTTTCCGTGCGGCATTGATTGCCAGTTGACCGAGCTGATTTTTATGGATGCCGGCGGCATTCGCTGGACCGTACCACAGCCTACCAGTGATATTAATTCCGACCTGGCTTCCCTGAGGGAAGCGGCCAGGGTTTCCCAGCAGGCCGTTAACAGCGCCTATGAGCTTTACGGTTTTCCCATTGACGTCGCTTCTGATGATGGTTTTGATCAGCGCAAGGAATACTTCAACCGCGTCTACTCCATCGGCCGTCCGGATTACTGGTGCGGTCAGGGGACACCAGTCGGAGAAAACGGAGTCGGATATTACTCGTGGTCGGGTACCCAGGTACTGACAAACCCGCTTGACCCTTCTGATGCGGCATTGTTTGCAGCTGCCATTGCAGGCACCCTCTCCGGTGAGCCCCCCGAGACAGACGGCCTGGTAAATGCCTGTGAATCCCACTGGGGCAAAGTGATTCGTGATGACTACCCCATGAACCATCTGGATGAAACCAACCTTCTCTGGGGGCTGACCAATCCTTTCTTTAATGAAGTGGAGCTGTACCGTCAGCACGCGAATCGTTTGAAAAAAGCAGGCTATTAACCCGGATATTTCACGGGTTGATTGGGCCGCGGACGCAACACGGCAGCCCCGGTCCAGGCGGCCTGCTCGAAGGGTGAACTTTGTCGGCATACAATTGGCGCGAAAAACCTTAGCAACAAACTTATAAGGGCGGGATGCAATGCAACGGTTCGCAACAATCTTTTCAGTGCTTTTCGGCTTATCCATGATTGCCCAACCCCTGTTTGCCATGGGATCAGCCCCACCGCCGCCGTCTTTAAGATCGCAATATGCAGTATCCGGCAATAACGTGTCTGCTGTAATAGAAACCCGGCCTTTTCGCCTGCTCATTAAAGATCGCGGCGGACGGACCGTGCTGGCTTCGATGGCCAGCAATACGCCGATTTATAATCCGGATTGTAATTACTGCGAACCTGACCTGATGGGGGAATTCTGGTCTTTCCCCCCGGTCATCTGCGACAGTTATCACCCTTTACATTTTGAAATCGGCGGACCTGAAACTTTTGATTTTCTCGATTTGCTCGTCGTCGAACCGATGCAGGTCTATCGCGACGCCACACTCTATTTCGCCACGGACGTGATCAAGGTGAGTGATTCGGGTAACGGGAAATTATTCAAATTAAAAACCACAAAAGACAGCACAACGGTCGATGTCCTTGTCGAACCGGACCCGTCGGGCGTGGAAGCCATGCGGATCTCGGCCACGGTAAATGACCCACGCGCGCAAAATATCAGTTTTGCTTTTGCCAGTCATAAGAATGAATCCTTCTATGGATTTGGCGGGCGTCGCGGGACACTTGATCAAAAAGGCCACGCGCTCTACTCCTGGACCATGGACGCCATGGCGCAGAACGCTATCGTGGACCAATACTCCCTTTCCCGGGCCTATGGACCGCAGGCACTGTTCTATTCTTCGGAAGACTACGGTTTTCTTCTTGAAAACAGTGAACTGGCAAGGTTCTACATGGGAAATGATCGCGATGATGCCTGGAAGGTGAACGTCTCTTCCAACCGCGCCGCATTTGTTGTGAGTGCCGGGGATCACCGGCGGAATATAAAAAGCATAACGGCCATTAACGGCCGTCATCGCGCTATTCCCGATTGGGCCAAAGGATTCATATTCGCCCAGCGGTCGCCCATAACATTAATCGGTGAAGCCGAACCCGGGGCCTATTTCAGAGACGCCATGGCGTATTTACAAAAATTAACGGAACTGGGTATCGAGACGAGCGGCTACCTTATCGAGGCATGGGCGTCTTCCGCCAACCTTGCCCCGGAAGAGCTGGACCGGTTGCTGGGGGAGCTCAATCGCCTGGATATCAAGCCATTAACTTATATGCGGATGATGCTGACCGATGACTCTTTGAACACGGAAGATCCGGAAATCTATTATCAGGCATACGACAATGGTTATATGCCCACCCGGGCAGACGGTTCTCCCTATTCTTACCCGGTACTCATGGCGCCGACCAGCGTGACGGATTTTACCAATCCTTATGCGCTTGACTGGTGGGAACAGCGGGTTACCGGCATGCTGGACCTGGGCAGCGGCGGTTTTATGCTCGACTTTGGCGAACAGGTCCGGCCCGACATGCATTTCTATAATGGTGAAACCGGACGCGGCATGCATAACAGGCTGCCGGTGCTGGGTAATAAAGAAACCGCCCGGATTGTCGATGCCTACGAGCGGACCCATCCGGGGCGGGACATTTTCTTTTTTACCCGCGCCAATTATTCCGGGCGACCCGGTTCGGCGGCCTATGAAAACGCACAGTTTCTCGGGGACAATACACAGTCCTGGGATGCCGACACCGGCCTTAAGTCGGTTTTACCGGATATCCTCAGCCGGGGCCTGGGCGGCGCCTACAACGCGACAACAGATATCGGAGGGTACTGGGACCTCTACGGTGTGGCCGATAAAGAACTTTTTATCCGCTGGACCCAGCTGGCAACGTTCATCTCCATCTTCAGGCTTCATAATTCCCCTTTCACGCCGCTCAAAACACCCTGGTCTTATGATGATGAAACGGTACAGATTTTCAAGTCCGTTCTTGCCTTAAGAAAGAAAGCCCTGCCTTATATGAATACGCTCTGGGAAACCGCGGCTGCCACCGGACTGCCGCTGTGGCGGCCGATGTGGCTGGAATTCCCTGACGATGTGCGGTTCCGCAACGAAATGGGGCAATTCATGCTGGGGGACAAGGTGCTGGTCGCCCCGGTATTAGACAGATGGAAACGCACCAAATCGGTCAAGCTGCCGGAAGGGTGCTGGCAGTCTATGATTACAGGCGAGGTATACCAGGGCGGCCAGACGGTTATCGTGGGCGCACCCCTGGATGTTTTGCCCTGTTTCTTCAGGTGTGGAGAATACCCTTTTTAACGCGACGGGTTCGTTGGGTTCTATTCGGTTTTGCCGAAAAGATAGAAATGGGAACCCCGGGAAACCCAATCTTTGGGAAAGCAGAGAGCATGAAAAGGAACGGCAGGAAACAGGTTAGCCCGGACATTTTATAAAAATTTTCGACATGGGTTAATTTTTACATAAGATACAGTATGTCGGATTTGATTTCAGGCGTTTTTAAAAATACAAACTGTCATGAACGACCTGAGGCGTTTTTTGCCGATTTTATGTCCAAAAATTTCACCCTTCGGGCGAGTCGCCCTGGCCGCATCTGCCGTGTTGCGCGACATTCGCGGTAGATTGGCTGCAGCTTCATGTCCCGCGCCTTGCATCTGCGGGCAAATCAACCCGTGAAATATCCGGGTTAGGCCACAGGGCTAAACATTTTTACATAAGATAAATTGCCGCGATAGAACTCAGGCGAATTTCAAAAATTGTCATGACCGGCAAAAAATTCCCACTGTGATTTTCATGCCTAAAGCGTCCAGACTTTTGACGCGAGGCTTTGGCCCTTTTATCCCATCAGTTTTTCGAGATAGAACCGTGATATGGAGTCCACGGTCTCAAACGTGTGGTCGGGGTTTTTGTTTTTTGACGCCATCTGGCTTCGAATCTCCGAAGCCAGTTTTTTCCCCAGCTCAACGCCATACTGGTCAAAAGGATTGATCCCCCAGATAAACGCCTCGTAAACCGTCCGGGCTTCGTAAAAGGCCAGCAGCCGGCCCACGCTGGCCGGGGAAAGGTCTTCCAGCAGGATGGTGGAAGAGGGCCGGTTGCCTGAAAAGGCCTTGTGCCCGTCTTCACTTTCCCGGCCTTCGGCAAGCGCCCTTGGCTGGGAGATCAGATTGGACCAGAGTTCCTGGTGGTTGGTCACGCCCTTGGAAAGTGCCTGATATGCCGTGTACTGGGGGTTGACAACGCCGATAAAGTCTATGGGGAAGGGCGCGCCCTGGTGGGCCAGCTGAAAAAAGGAGTGCTGCGCGTTGGTGCCCGGCTCGCCGAAAACAATAACGCCGGAGCGGATATCCAGCGGTTCGCCTTCCTGGGTCACCGATTTGCCGTTGCTTTCCATGTAAAGCTGCTGCACGTGGGGCGCCAGCCTGGCCAGGGGCTCGGCGTAGGGGATAACGGCCTGGGCCGGGTATCCCAGAAAATTATTGTTCCAGATGCCGATCAGGGCCGCCATCAGCGGCATGTTGGCGTGGGGCGGCGCCGTGGCCGCGTGAACATCCATCTCGTGGGCGCCTTTCAAAAACGCCTCGAACCGGTCATACCCGAGGTAAAGGCTTAAAGGGACCCCGCCCACCGCCGATGTCACGCTGTAGCGCCCGCCGATGAAATCAAACATGTGAAAAGACCGGAGCACCGGAAAGGGAGACGCCTGGCCCGGCTGGTCGCCGGGGCTTCCCTGGCTGGTCACCGACACAAAATGGCGGGCCGGATCCAGTCCCCGGCTTTTCATGAAGGCGGCGGCCTGCCCGGCGTTGGCCATGGTTTCGGCGGTGGTAAAGCTTTTGGACACGATAATCCACAGGGTGGTTTCCGGGTCTATGGCCGCCGCGATCCGGCCGAAGTTGTGAATGTCCACGTTGGCCAGAAAGTGCAGGCGAATACCCCTGTCGGCGTATGCGGCCAGCGCGCTGGCCACGAATTCGGTGCCCAGGTAGGACCCGCCGATGCCCACCACCACCACGTGGGAAAACGGCCTGCCGGTGGAGCCGCTTATTTCCCCGGCGGTCACCGCGCCGGCGAACTGCCGCATCTCATCGCGGACCCGTTTCATCTCCGCGGTCACATTGACCTTGCCCGCCTTCAGCGGGGTGTCGCCAAAATCCCGTGTGGCCGTGTGCAGGGCGGCCCGTTTCTCGGTAACATTGACAATGGCGCCGGCCCGCATTTCCTCAAACCGGGGGACGGCCCGGCGTTCCCAGGCCAGTTCCAGCAGCAGGTCAACGGCTTCCCGGTCCACGCGCTGGCGCGAAAAGTCATACACCATGTCCACCGCGTGGATGGAAAACTCCTTGAACCGTTCCGGAGACCGGGTGAGGTGTTTCAGGTGCATTTCCGGTCCGGATAGTTTTTCAGCGCAGAGGGCCAGACGTTTCCAGATATCGAGATCGGTCAGTCGTGACGGGGACATGTTACGTCTCCTTGTAAAAAATTGAACGGAACCGGGTGACGGCGGTCAGCCACCCCGGACAGTTGAAAAAGTATTCGGGATAAAGGTTATCGGGAACGGATGTTTTTTGCAATTGGAAAGAGAAAAAGCGCGGATCGAATCAGCTCGTGAAACATCAGGACTAGTGCAGCACTCCCTTGAGATAGAAAAACAGCACCGTGACGCAGTAGGCCAGCTTGAGGGCCATGCCCGCCAGGCTTCCCATTATCACGCCCCAACCCGCCCGCAGGGCCGCACGGGTTTCCTTGCCGCCGATCAGTTCTCCGGTCACGGCGCCGGCAATGGCGCCCAGAAAAATGCCCACCGGCGGGAAAAAGAAAATGCCAATAATCATGCCGACGGCCGATCCCCAGATACCGGCCTTTGTGGCGCCGTATTTTCTGGCCCCGGCCATGGAAGCCGCATAATCCAGCACGGCCGACAGCAGGACGGCGAGAACCCCCATCACGATCAGAAAGGTGGCGCCGAACGGCTGCCAGTCTTTTGCCAGGCTGAGCACGATCAGGGCCAGATAGCTGACAATCGGGCCCGGGATCACGGGCAGCAGGCATCCCGCGATCCCGGCCAGGGCGAGTATGACGCCGAGGATGATTAGAATAACGGATACCATATTTTCACCACCCGTTCGCTTCGCTCACTCGAGACACAGAGGTATGGAGGCTTTCTTTTTTCCGGCACCTCCCGGAAAAAAGAAATTTTTTCTCTGTGCCCTCCGTGCCTCTGTGGTTCATTATTTCTTGTATCATTTATTCCGCTTATGCGGTGACGTTGATACGACCCATGGCCGCTTCTGCTTCAGCCACGGTCCGGTCAAAAAGCTGCTGCACAGTGGGAATGTCATGCACCAGCCCGATGCCCTGGCCGCAGGAAATCACGCCGGCGTCCAGGTCGCCGGTGGCATACATGTGCCGGGCCTTGGTGCCGGCCACCACGCTGATCACCTCGTTAAAATCGCCGCCCTCGGCCTCTATTTTGGCGCATTTCTGGGCCGCGGCATTGTCCCATACCCGGTGGGTGGCGCCGATGGAGCGCATGATCAGCCGGGTCTCCAGCTCGGTGGCGTTCATCAGCGCTTTTTTCAGGTTTTCGTGAATGGGGCATTCCCGCGTCACCAGCAGGCGGCTGCCCATGATCGCGGCCCCGGCCCCCAGGGCCAGAACGGCCAGCAGGCCCCGGCCGTCGGATACGCCGCCGCCGCCGATCACCGGCACCTTTACCCCGTCCACCACGGACGGCACCAGCACCAGGGTGCCGATGTCCAGCTTGCCCGTGGCCCCGCCGTTTTCATACCCCACCACGGTGATGATATCGGCCCCCAGCTTTTCAGCTTTCTGCGCGTACCGGATGCCCACGCACTTGTGAATCCAGGTCATGCCCGCGCTTTTGAACCGGCCGCACAGGTCTTCCGGCGCGCTGTGGCCTGACGTCTCCACGACGTTCACTTTCTTTTCAACCATCACGTCAATGTAGATGTTGTTGTCAATGGCGGTCATGGCGGGAAACAGGTTGATGTTCACGGCAAAGGGCCTGTCGGTGAGATTTTTCACCTCGTCAACGGCCTTTGCAAAATCCTCCCCGGTTTTATAAATGGCCGATGCCAGGATGCCCAGACCCCCGGCATTGGAAATGGCAGCGGTAAATTGAGCGTCGGTGATCGACATCATGGTGCCCCCGATGATCGGGTGGGTAATGCCCAGCTTCTGAGTGACAGCCGTTGTGATCATAGAATCTCCTTAGCGGTTTTGTTTATGGTTTGAAATCTTGTTTATGCTCCGTGTTGTTTCCCCTTGAACCCTTGAATCCTTGACCCCTCAAACCTGTTTACGTGTTCGAGGAGACGACATGTTTGTCATACCGGGGACCCATTTATTTCCACGGTCTCCAGGTAGGTTTTGACCGTGGCCAGGGTGTTGATAAACATCTTTTTGCCGGCTTCGTTGACCGGCGGCGTTTCGGCCGCGCCGCACAGAAGGGAAAAGGTCGCGCCCACAACGGCGGTGGGATCGGCCTCGGTCATGTTGTTGTTCATGGCGTCAATGTAAGTGCGGGTGCGTTCCCGGATCGCTTCAAAATAGTCAACCGTCACCCCGGCGGAACCGGCGGCCAGGGAAGAGACCTGCCGGGCAAAGGTGTGGATCGAGAACCAGTAGGACTGGGCCAGCTCGTCTTTTTTGGAATGATGGGCCATGAAATAGGAAAGGGCCCATCCGGTAAAAACAATGCGCAGCAGCTGGATTTCGTATTCAACCGCGGTTTTGTTGACGGCTTCGCTGTCCGGCAGGCCGGCCAGCATGCGCTTGACCTCCTCCCGGTTCACGGCAATGCCGGTCAGCACTTCAACGGCCCGGTTGATGGTGGTCGGCGCTTTGTTGTCGGTCATGGTATGCTCCTGTGGCAAGGCTTATCTTCTTGACCTCTTTGCCTGTCTATTTCATACTGGGCCATATTTGTAAATACCATTGTGGGCGAGGGGCCTCTGCCCTGGAATCGGTATCGGTATCGCTATCGAAATCGGTATCGAAAATCAAAAACGGATCGATCCCGATCCCGATACCGATAGCGATCCCGATTTGACCGGGGCAGTGCAGGGCGGATATTTATAAATACCTGATCGGGCCATTGGGCCCGGCATGGAGGTCCAATAATGATCCAGATCACCATTCCCGGATACAAAACCCTTCATCTGTCCCACCTGGTCATGGACTACAACGGCACTCTGGCCTGCGACGGCAGGCTGATTGACGGCGTGGCCGACCTGTTGCACCGGCTTTCCAGAGAGTTGTCGATCCATGTGCTCACCGCCGACACCTTTGGCCGGGCCAAAGCCGGGCTGGAAGGACTGCCGCTTTCCCTGTGCATTCTGCCCGAGGAAAAGCAGGACAAGGGCAAGCTGAACCACATCCAGCAGCTCGGGGCCGACACCGTGGTGGCCATCGGCAACGGCCGCAACGACAAGCTCATGCTGGAACACGCGGGCCTGGGCATTGCCCTGATTCAGGAAGAGGGGGCCTGCGCCGAAACCATGTTTGCCGCCCACATGGTGTGCCGCACCATTATCGATGCTTTGAACCTGCTCACCAATCCCAAACGGTTGATTGCAGGGCTGAGAAGGTGAGGGGGGTGGTGAGTGGGGGCTGCATGGGGTTATATGTTGACATTGAAATAGAATAGAATTGAGTATCCGGGGGAATAGGGGGAGAGAAAATTTTTACAGGCGTTCCGGGTCATGACATATAATCTATGAAATCCCGCGAAAAAGAAGGAGGCAACAATGCTCAGATTAACAACTCTCGTACTACTTGCCACCTCATTATTGGTAGGTTGTGTGACTTCGAGAGATCCTATGACAGGCGGCCAGCCAATTGATCAAATCCCAATGTATGGGGGGATGAATAGACAAGAAATTCCAGAGCTAAAAATAGCTGATCAACGATTCATCTCTGATGTGTCAGAGGGTTTCAATGGTGACTTGAAGAAAGCAGCATCCTATTGGATTGATATCGGGTTCGAGTATTATAAGAAAAATGATTTAGCCAACGCCATGCGTCGCTTCAATCAGGCCTGGTTGCTTGACGCTGAGAATCCAGAAGTTTATTGGGGCTTTAGTAGCGTCTTGAGCGACAAGCAAGATTTTTGTGAGGCCAGAAAAATGGCCGACATCGCTTTGTCAAAAGGTCTTTCAAAGAATGGCTTCCTGGCAGACGCTGCGATAATTTATACGGGTTGTGCTCTGACCAATCTACGCCTGTCCGGAGAAGAGAAAAACGGTTATTTAAAGCAGTCCGAGGAACTATTTTTAAGAGCATACCAACAGGACGAAAACAAAGGCTATGTTCTGGTGCATTGGGCAAGAGCCAGATATGCTCAAGGAGATTATGCTGGAGCGTGGGAAAAGGTAAAAGAACAAAGAAAGGCTGGCGGTACTGCTCCGACCGAAATGTTTCTGTCTAATTTAAAACAGAAAATGTCAGAACCAAAATGAAAACCCCATAGCATATCAATTCGGTTCAGGCGACGGGGAGGGGAGGGGTGGCACCGGCAACTCGCTGCCGGTGTGCGCGGCACAAGAGGG
>JBMORB010000297.1:0-13804 GCA_049320925.1 Thermodesulfobacteriota bacterium
TGCCCGGGTGCTTGAGAAGCACGTATACTCCCTGGTGGATGCTTACCACATGAATCCCTGATTTTTCGGGCAATGGTTTTTTCGAATAAGGCGGGGATAGGCTATGCCCGCCTTATTTATTCGGTGAGAGACAAATGAGAAAAGATCCTGTCGGCGTCAATGTTCCTGAGCTGAAAGAGATACTGGAAAAATATCTTGACGCGGACGCCACCATTAATTATGCCGTCAAGATCGTGGGGCATCCGGGCATCGGCAAGTCGGATGTTGTCCGCCAGACGGCGGCCGCAAAAAATTTTCTTTTCATCGACACGCGGCTGGCCTTCAAGGAAAACATTGATCTGGGCGGTTATCCGGTTCCCGACCACCAGGCCCAACGGATGATCTATTACCGCCCGGGATTTATCCCCCCGGACCGCGTGCCTGAGGGTTTTGACGGCATTCTCTGGTTTCTGGACGAGGCCAACCGGGCTCACCCGACGGTTATCCAGACCCTGTTCCAGATCATCACGGAGAAAATATGCGGTGAGCACCGGCTGCCCGACAAGACCTTCATCGTCCTGGCCGGTAACCTGGGCGAAACCGACAGCACCATCATTACCCAGTTCGACGACGCCGCCCTGGACGGCCGGCTGGCCGTGTTCCACCTCACGCCGGACGCCCAGAGCTGGCTGAGCTGGGCGCAGAAGGAAAAGATCCATCCGTCGATCATGCGCTATATCAGCCAGTACCCGGAAAGGCTCTGGGACGAAAGCCATATTCACCCCAATCCCCGGGGATGGCACCAGGTCTCCCAGGCCCTGAAGCTCTCCTACGATATATTCACCCATGACGAACTGATCGCCTGCCTGTCGTCCAACCCGGCATCTTCTCTTGAAAAACTGATCAGCGCCCTTGTCGGCCGGGTGGCCTGTGATGATTTTGTCCTTCAGCTGAGGTCCCCGCGGCTGCTGTCCACCATTGAGATTCTCAACGGCGACCCGGTTAAACTGGAAGCCGTAAAAAACGATCGCATCAGCCCGGAAGATGTATTGTGGGCACTGACCGGCGTCCTGGAAATACTGAAGGACATGAACGCCGCCGCCGGTTCGAACCTGCGGCCGAACGACCTTCGGACCCTGGCCAACATCATGTCGTTTATCGCTCATTTAAGGGCGGATATGCGCCTGTCGTTTGTCTTTCAGCTCATCAAACAATGTGCGGTGTTCACGCAGATCCCCCAGGCATTAGACCTGCTTGAAGACAGGGAACTGGCGTCAAGGATCAACGGCCAGATTCTGGAAATGCTGGAGAACGAATGACCGAAACGTCTTCCCTTGAAAAATGGGATAACGTTCTGGCGAGGCTGTGGCGGCAGAGCCGGTTTGCGTCCTATTTTTATCAGGCCGTATCCCTGGTTGACAGCAAAAGCGTTCCCACCCTGGCCCTGGCCGTTTCAGGCCACCGGTTTCATCTTTTTTACAACAGGGGGTTTGTTCTCGACACCCCGGCGGATCAGCTGATCGGGCTGCTGATCCATGAAATGCTTCATATCGTTCTGAACCATGAGCACAGGGCCCGGCCCGGTCAGGACGCCAATCTCCGGAATCTTGCCCAGGACATGGTCATCAACTCCTATCTGAAGGCGCATGAAAGGACTTTTTTTTCCAGAAAAGGGGAAGGCGCCCGGGATTCACTGGTTCTGCCGCCCGGCCTGCCGAAGATTCCGGAGGACTTCGGGAAAGCCCCGGCCCGGGCCGGGGCTTTTGACGTTACCTGGGAGGAGGTTTACGCCTGGCTGAAAGAGAGGCGCGGCGATCAGGTCCGCCGGCATCGAAACGGCCCTGGTGCGGACGACGGGCAGCCATTCGGCGTCGATCATTGGCGGGATGCCTCCCCGGACCGGAACAGCCTCCTGACGCCGGAGGGCATTCAGTTTGTTGACGGCCGGGGAAAAACACTGCCCACGGGCATTCATCTTTTCGGGGACAGGGTTGCCGGTGAGCGGGCCCGGGCCGGGGCGGAGCGGATGCTGGGTTTTATCCGCGCACACGACGATTGTCGCGGTGAACGGCTCTTTTCTGACCTCAGCGCACTGATCAAACGGCCGGTACCTCCCGGAAACCTTAAATGGAAGGCCGCCATCCGGACGATGGCGGATCAGGCCCTTCCGACCAGCCGATGGGACTACTCCTTTTCCCGGCCCAACCGGCGGTTTTTTGACGCCGGGATTTACGCGCCCGGCCGGTACCTGAAAAGCAAACCCCTTGTCACCATCGTGGTGGACGTTTCAGGCTCGATGACTGCCAACCCCGGTGAAATCGAGGCCGCCTTCGGGGCACTGGAAGATCTCACCCGTGATTACCGGATCAACCTGCTGTGCATCGACCAGGACCTGTTTGTTCCCCGCCGGCAGGAGCAGGCCCATGTCGTCCGGGGCGGCCGGGAGGTCTGTCTGTATCAGCCGGGAGACTGGCGACACATTAAAACCGGCAGCCGGGGCGCGACGTTCTTTGCCCCGCTGTTTAATGACTATATGAAGAACCATGCCGAGGCGTTGATCGTCATAACCGACGGAGAAATATATGACCTTGACGCCCTTCGTCCGTATTTCCCGACCCTGTGGATCATTTCCGGGAACCGGCCGCGGTTTTTCGCACCGCCCTTTGGCAGGGTAATGAGTGTCGATGGTGACTGATGGGTAAGATGCTACCAGACAGCCGGGCGGAAACAATCTACGATGCCGGCAAATCCGGCCGTGGTTTTGATTACGTGCAGGGCCTGGCTGAACTGGCGCAACTGGGAGACGCCGAGTATATTTTCCGGGCCGGACGCCTCTGGTCCGATTTTGACTATGCCCGGGGCCAGGCTGCCCTGGCCGCCCTGAAAAGCGCCCGGTTTATCTATCATGCCGGCCTGGAATGGAAGTCTTTTGATTTTGACGCCGGCCTGGATGCCCTGCTGGCAACCGGGGACCCGAAATATATATTCTACGCCGGTGCTTACTGGAAACATTTCGATTTTTCAAGGGGAGGGGAAGGGCTGCTGACAATCGGCGACTGTGAATATCTTTACCGGGCCGGCGCCATGTGGAAGCGGTTTGATTATGAAGCAGCCTGGAAAATTCTTGAAACGAATGTGGCGGGAGGTGAGGAGTGGAGGGGGCTGGCTTTTGAAAATTCGAGATGGCGCACCGCCCTGGCGCGAATATGGCGCAATTGCCGGTAACTGGATACAGTGGGCCGGTGCAGCAAAGAGAATATGAAAGACGTTTTATGGGCTGCCGCGCAGCGGATGCTGAAATTTTCGCGACAGGCAAATCTGCTGTTTGCCTGTCGCGAATCACCATTGTTCTAAAATAATTCCAACCAGCTTTTTTTGTGTACTTTTCCTGGCGGCAAGAAAAGTACCAAAAGAACCGCGCCCGGCGGCTTGGCCTTCGGCTTCCCTCGCGCAAACGTTTTTTTCGACGCGGTCAGGAACTCGCCCGCCTGCGTCGGGCTCAAACAGCCTGCCCGCTGTTGTCCGAAAAACCGCTTGCGCTCGGCTGCGCTGCAACGGGCGTCCGGTCCGTCATTAATAGGCCGGCCTCTGGTGGGTGCCACGGGCAAGGGAAGCTTGCCCGTGCTACGTTCCCGGACTGAGGGAAACTAACTTACCAGAAACACCTGCACAAACTTCGGGTCCAGGTCCTTTGGGTCCACCGCGCCCAGTTCCGCTTCCGCTTCGCTAAACATGCGCTCCAGGGAGTGGCCGGCCTGCGATGAAATATCGGCGGCCTCAAGGCCGGTGGATTTGGAAAGCCATTGCAGGAACGACTGCCTGTGGTCGTCGTGAATGTGGCGCCTTCTCTTTTTCCCGGGTGTCTTGAAAAGCCCGGCAAGAAAGGATCGGAACCGGTCGGCGGGAATAAACTCCACAACTTCGGACAGGCCCAGCGCACTTCGCGCCCACAGGGTGAGCAGCAGGTTGGTGGCGGTCAGCAGGGTGACCGATACCGGGGAGGGGTCGATGTCCGCCTTTTTCAAAAGGCCGTCAATGGCCATGATTTCGTCCAGCACCGCCCGGATTTGACGGATGTCGGCCATGGTTTCAAACTCCCGGGGCGACCCGGTTTGCGGGTCAAAAAACAGGGGCCGCTTGATCAGCATGCCGGCCAGCATGCCGGCCCGGTCTTCCCCCCAGAAACTGACCGGCAGCCGTTTTGATACAAACCAGCTTTTTGAATGCCACTTGTCTGCCACGCGTTTGACTTCCATGGCCGCGCCGTAGCCCAGCCGGAAAATATCGGACAGGGGGTGGGCCGTCATCAGGGCCGCGGCTTTTGAGGGATCGGGAGACGTGTCGCTTTGGGCCAGCCGGGAAAGGCCGATGGCGATATAGCCGCACGCCTTGTTGACCACGTGGGAAAGCTCCTGCTTTGCGGTCAGCCGCGCACCGTCCGCCACCACGATGTTGTTGCACAGGGCCGCGAATTCAGCGGAAAGGGCTTCCAGTGCCGCCGGAGAATCGACCCGCTCCAGAGCGCTTGCGAACAGCGTGGCTTTTTCCATGAGCTGAGTGTGGACCACGGGCACCGGCAGGCGGCTGGCCCGGCCGGCTTTACGGGCCGGTTTTCTGGCAGGCCCGCGGCCGGCCGGCAGGGGCTGGTAAATGCCCACGGCCTCTTCAAACGGCAGCAGCCCTTTTTCCGCCAGCCGGACATTTCGCTGCCGGAAGGCTTCCTCCTCGGCTTCCGCCGGAAGTACGTTGGCGGTATAAAAGAGCAGGTTCCGGTAAGTGATGTAATCAATATCAGCCAGCCGTTTGAGAAAGGCGTAGAGCACTTTCTCGTGATCCGCCTCAATCGTCTCCGGCAGGTCGGGGTCCTGGGGCCATCTTTTGGTAAATCGCACGTAAAAAAGGTCGTCAAAGGTGAAAAAGGTATCGTCATATTCCGACGCATCCTGGTCGTGTTCACGGGCCGAGGCCTGGGTGGTGTAGTAGAGCAGCAGTTCCAGAAGCTCATGTTTGTCGGCGGCCATCCATTGAACAAACCGGTCCTTGCCCGCCTGCATCAACAGGCCGAACCACCGGATGATCGACGGGCCGCTGATCGTATCCCTGTTCCAGCACTCGATGTCCGTAATATGCTCCCACTGGGTGCCCGATGCCAGGGAGAGAAGCTCCAGGGCATCTTCGGGGCCGATGTCGTTGACCAGAAAATAGAAATCCTGGTCGGCCATGGAGTGGACGATGGCCGGCGCGTCCGGAGAGCTTAGAATCAGTTCCATGGCCTGTTTGGCCGGAAGGGACAGGGCCTTGCGCCGCTGTTCGGCAATGGCGGCCAGTTTTTCCTCGATGATGGCGGGCTGACGGGTCATATTTTCCCCTTGCTTGTCCAAATCGCTATCGAAATCGCTTTTCGAAATAACAGAGAAAATTTTTCTTCGTGATCTTCCCCTTCTTCGTGCCCTTTGTGTTAAAAAGCGGCCGGCCATATGAATCGAAAGGGTGTTTCAACCCGAAGATCACGAAGGTTTGGAAGTACACGAAGAGGATTTTTCTTTGTGAACTTCGTACGCTTGGTGATTTTTGTGATAAAAAGCGACCCATTGATCAGACCGGCGTTTCAACTATAGGGGAAGGCAGGGAAGGTGTCAATTTTTCCGTGAGGGTTTGGCCGGTTCAACGTAAATATCGGCGGGTAGAAACAGCACGGCGATCATGCCGGGCACGGATAAAAGAAAGCTTGCGCCGAAAAACCAGCCGTATCCCATCCAGCCGGCCAGAAACCCGCTGAAGACCCCGGCAAACAGGCCGGAGACATTCATCAACCCGGTGCCGATGGCGTAATGGGCCGCCTTGAACTCCTTTGCGCAGATTCGCATCAGAAAGGTCATCAGTACCGCCGTGCCCAGCCCCCCGGAAAACTGGTCAAACCCGTGGACCACGGCCACCCAGAAAAGGTTGGCGTCTCCGATGGGCCGGGCCGCGTCCGCGCCGGTGTTGATCGCAACAAAGGGCGCAAGGTGCAGGGCCAGGGCCATGTAGGCCAGGTTGGTGAGGTTTTGCAGCAGCAGAAAAGGCCAGATGACTTTTTTCAGTGAAAAAGTGGAGATGGCAAATCCCCCGGCCAGTGCCCCGGCTATGGAAAGGGGCAGGCCCACCGCCGATGAAAGCCAGCCGTAATGGACCTTGATGCCCGCGTCCACGAAAAAAGGGGCCACCATGGCGGTGAGCAGAAACTCGCCGGTGCGCATGAGAATGATGACCGCCAGAATGGCCCCGATTTTTTTACGGTCGGTAAAGGTGATAAAGGCCCTGGCGTAAAAGGTGTCCGGGTTGCCGGCAATGCGCGTCCATATGCGTTTGCGGAACACAAGAATGGCAAGCAGGGCCAGCAGCAAAAGAATGCCCACCCAGTGGGGGAAAGCGACATCTTTTAAAACCGGGTACTGCTGCTGAATCTGCCGGTAGAAAGTGGAGGCCAGAAAGGCCCGGCCGCCCAGTGCCAGCAGCGCGGCCCCGGCCGCAAGCGCCAGGTTTTTTGTCCGAAGGGCCGATTTTGCAAGTTCACCGGCCGGCCGGCCCGGGGTTTCCACCCGGATCAGGAAAAAGAAGTGGTAGACAAACACCAGGCCCAGCATCAGGGCCGCGCAAAAGAACGCCAGGGGCCAGCCCGCCAGGGTGCCGATGGTGGCCACTACGCCGGTGCCGGTCATCATGGCGATGCGGTAGGCCATGACCCGGTATCCCACGAACTTTGCCTGCCCCTCCTTGTCCAGGGCCTCCATGTAAAAGCCGTCAATGGCGGTGTCGTGGGTGGCGGCGATAAAGGCGCCGATAAAAAAAAGCACGGCAATGGCGGATACGCCCCAGGAGAAGGGGGCCGCCGCGGCGGTGAGAAACATCATGATCACCAGCAGAAACTGGCAGATCAGCATCCATGTCCGCTTGGTGGAAAACCGGTCCACCTGGGGCCCCCACAGGAACTTCAAAATCCAGGGGAGCCCGAACAGGGAGGTCAGGCCCACCGACTCCAGCCGGACATGGGCGTCTCTTAAGAAAAGAGAGGACAGCGTGCGGATGACGGTATAGGGAAACCCTTCGGCAAAGTAGGTAGTAAAGGTCCACACATAGGGGGAGGAGAGGACGGAGTTTCGTCGTTTTTTATTCACTATCCATCCTGACTTTTTTTGCTGTGTTTTGCATAACCCTTATTCCCTATCTTACTCTTACTCGTGCTCTTACTCGTACTCGTGCTCGTAATCTTAATCAAATTCGATCAACAGCCGATCAAGAGTAAGAGTAAGAGCACGAGTAAGACCGGTCAAACAAAAAAGGCCGCCCATCTTTTCTGACGGGCGGCCTTTACAGCAAAAGGCTATTTGCCTTCCAGTTGTTTGGGGGTGACAATGGGACCGAATTTGGCTTTCAGTTCCTCAAGCCCCTTTTTCTGATTTGCCAGAATCGTAAACAGCTTTTCCGGAATCCGCTCTTCCTTTTTATAAGCGGCGGTCTGAAGGTCGATGCGGGCGAGAATGTTGTCGATATAGAGGGAGAACTGCTTTTCATACAGTTCATAGGGGTAGGGCTTGCTGATCAGGTCTGAAAAGAGCTTTTTGAGATCATCGTATTTGGGCAGGTTGCCGATGGGGGTCTTGATAAACGACACATCATTGTGGGCCAGGCGCTCCAGCCAGGAGAGCCACACCTTGACGTCTTTCTTTTCACCCAGCAGTTTTTTCGACGAACCGCCCCGGGCCGCCTCGGTGAGAAAGTAGTTTAAGCCCGCCATGACCGGCTTTTTGTCTTTGGCGATTTTCGGGCTGGCGAAGAATTCGAACTGGGCCGCCATGTAGTCTCCCAGCGAGCCCGGAATAAAGGGCGCGTTGGCCCACGGCGCCCTTTTTACGCCCGACGCCCCGACTTCGGTGGCCGTGGCCGCGGACACGATGCAGGCGCCGATCACCACGCCGCTGTCCGAGTCCTGGGCCGCCCACACCGGCGGCATGGTGTCCGAATCCCGGCCGCTGTAGGTTACCACGCGGGTCTCCACGCCGGCCGGGTCTTCCGCCTTGTCCGAATAGTTGGCCAGGGCCGTGGAGGAGATGGTGCACCGGGCATTGGGATGGGAGGGCGGAATGGTCTTGCCGTTCTTGTCGGTCATGCCTTTTTTCCATTCGCCCTGAAAGTTTTTGCCGTGATCGGGCATGATTTCGCCGTGGCCGGTCCAGTGGGGGACCCCCTTGTCGTCGATCAGCACGTTGGACCAGATCACCTCGGCGCCGGGGTTTCTCAGCTTGTCCATGAGCAGGGGGTCTCCCTCCATGTTCACGTCCTCCACAATGCCGAAGATGCCGCACTCCGGGTTGATGGACCGGATGGAGCCGTCTTCGGCGATCCACATCTGGGCCAGGTCGTCACCCACGAAAAAGTTGCCGGCCATGGCCGTGGTGGTTTTCCCGCACCCGCTGGGGGCCGCGCCCACGCACCAGGTCACCCGGCCGCCGGGACCCTTCATGCCGGTGATGAACATGTGCTCGGCCAGCTGCTGGCCCCGGTGTTCATACACGGCCTTGTCAACGGCAAACCGGTGGTTGCCCTTTTTCATCAGCAGGGTGTTGCCGGCGTAGGTGCAGTTGAAACTGTAGGTGGTGCGGTCTTTTCTGTCCATGAGCACCCGGGCGTTTGGCAGGTCTTCGGGCCGGTTCTTGCCCTCGCTGTGGATATTGGTGAAAAAGTGGCCCCGGGCCGCCACTTCCTTATCAAAGTCGGCAAAAATGTTGCGGTAGAGAATCTCGGCGCTGTGAAGCACGTAGGCCGATGTGGAAGCCTCGATGGCGGGATTGGAGGCGGGCGCGCCCACCGGACCCCGGGAGTAGAACCCCACGATCAGGGTTTTGCCCCGCATGATGCCGGTCATATGGGTTTTGATCACGCCCACGGCGTCGTTGCGCAGCATCTTCAGGGCCAGGGAGCTGATCTGCTCCTCGGGATCGGCGATGTAGTAGGTCCGGTCCACGATGCGGCCCTGCTCCTCCTTGAGGTCGTAGTGAATGGTATGGCCTTTCATGGGAAGTTTTGCTTCCTCGCCTTTTGTAAGGGCGTGGTCCCGGATCCACTGTTTGTCGGCCGCGGACCCGGTGTTGACAAACACCGCGTCCGGCTCGCCCATCACAATGGCGTTGGCGATCTTGATCAGGGCTTTTTCGGTCTTGATGTTGTTGATCTTGGCCAGGTTTTCCTTGTCCATCTTTTTTTCAAACACCTTGCGGGCCGCGTCGATCGAGTCGATTCCCCCGATCTTTCGCGCGATATCAATTCCTGCCATGACAAACCTCCTTATAGGTAAAAGTTCCCAAAAGTATAAACAATCCGGCGTTCGCTGTTTTTGTGCTTACCGGGTTTTAACAATCGGAACGATAATATCCTCCAGTTTTCGCTTGGGCACATGGTGGATGCGCGACTTGTCCCGCCAGTAGCGGATGTCGTTGTCCGGGCCCACCTCCTCGATGACCACCTGTTCCTTGGGACGGCCCAGGGCGATGACCAGCAGCAGGGCCAGATGGTCGGGAATGGCCAGTCCGGCCCGCAATTTTTTTTCGTTAAAGGCGCCGATCATGCAACCGGCCAGCCCCATCTCCCGTGCGCCCAGCAGGATGCTCTGGGCAGCGATGCCGTGGTCGCACCAGAAGTTATCCGTGATGGTGGTGTCGCCGGTAATAATAATGTAGGCGGCAGGCCGTTCTCCCGCTTTGGGCCCTTTCCAGTCGGTGAGGTAGGCGGCCCATGCCAGGCAGGGAAAGATCACCTGGTTTTTCTTTTTTTCCCAGGAGAGAAGGTACTTGAGCGGCTGCCGGTTGGCCGCGGACGCGGAAAGCCGGCCCAGGTTGACCAGCTGCTTGAGGGTGTCCTCGTCCACCGCCTGGTTTTCGTAAAACCGGCGGCAGCTTCTGTTCTTGCGGACCAGGTCCTCAATGGTGGTTGTCGGAGTTGTCGTCGTCATGGCTGAGGCAGGCCGCCTTTTCAAAGATGGGCATGTTCCGGTTGATCCAGGTTAATATCTTGTCGAACTCGCCGGCCACTTCCCGCAGGGCTTTCCCCCGGTGGCTGACGCGGTTTTTCTCTTCGGATGAAAGCTGGGCAAAGGTTTTGCCAAGAGGGGGATAGTAGAAGACCGGGTCATAGCCGAACCCGTTGTCGCCGGCCGGTCTGTCGGCAACTTCCCCTTCACACCGGCCTTCGTAGGTAAGGGCCGCGCCGGTGGGAACGGCAATGGAGATCACGCACTCAAAGGCGGCTTTGCGATGGGTTTTCCCGGCCATTTCGGAAAGCAGCTTTTCGCAGCGCGCCGCATCGTCGGCATCCGGACCGGCATACCGGGCCGACATCACTCCGGGTGCGCCGTCCAGTGCCTCCACCACCAGTCCCGAGTCATCGGCCAGGGCGGGGAACCCCAGAATCCGGGCGGCAAAACTCGCTTTTTTGTAGGCGTTGTCGTCAAAGGTGACGCCGTCCTCCTCTACTTCCGGAATCGGGCCAAAATCGTCGAGGTTTTTGATCACCACGTTCCGGCCGGCCAGAAGGTCGCAAATCTCTTTTGTTTTGCCCTTGTTGCGCGTGGCGATCACCAGGATTTGCTGTGGATTCATTGTGCTTTCTCCGGGCGCCGGACAGTAGATTTCCGTCAATACCTCCCGCAGGGAACCGACCCGTGCGCCCGCGTCGGTTTGTAACGCTTTGAACCTGATACTTATACTTGATCCCAAAAGGGTTGTAAAGCGCTTTGAATCGGGCCGGTTTTCTGATATAAACCACCCGGTTTGACATAAACAGCGGGACGTGGCAGGCCATGCACGGCCCGTTTGATCATCAACAGGAGAGATCATGCATAAACTGCTTGCCAAAGAGCCGGGAAAGGCGATGCTGCTTTTGGGCAACGAGGCCCTGGCCCGGGGCGCCCTGGAGGCGGGTGTGGGGTTTGCCTCCACCTATCCGGGAACGCCGTCGTCTGAGCTGTCCCTCAATTTTTTTCAGATTTCCCGGGAAACCGACCTCTATTTTGAATACAGCACCAATGAAAAGGTGGCCCTGGAAGTGGCCGCCGCCGCCGCCAACTGCGGGGTGCGCAGCATGTGCGTGATGAAGCACGTGGGCGTGAACGTGGCGGCCGATGCCCTGATGACCCTGGCCTACGTGGGCGTCAAGGCCGGCATGGTGCTGGTGTCCGCCGACGACCCCCACATGTTTTCCAGCCAGAACGAGCAGGACAACCGCTATTACGGCAAGCTTTCCGGACTTCCGGTGATCGAGCCGTCGTCCGTGGCCGAGGCAAAAGAGATGGCGGTCTACGCCTTTGAACTCTCCGAGGCCCTGGGCGAACCGGTGATCCTGCGCACCACCACCCGGGTCAACCATTCGTCGGCAAAGGTGGTGATGGGAAAACTTCCCGAAACCGTCACGGTCAGGGGCCGGTTTGAAAAAGACCCGTTCAATTACGTGACGGTTCCGGCGGTTTCCCGCAGGCTCCATGTCCGGCTGCTGGAACGCCTGAAAAAGGCCGCCGGCCTCTCCAATGCCTCGCCCTACAACATCCGGCAGGGCAATGGCCGGTACGGCATTATCTGCAACGGCGTGAGCTGGCTTTACGTCACCGACGCCTTAAAGGCCCTGGGCCGGGAAAGCGATTTTTCGGTATTGCGCATCGGGTTTTCCAACCCCATGCCCGACGCCGTGATCAAGGCGTTTCTGGCCGACTGCGACAAGGTCCTGATCGCCGAGGAGGGAGAACCCTTCATGGAGGAGGCGGTCAAGGCCATGGCCGCCGAGGAAAAGCGGTGCATTGAGATCGTCGGCAAGCGGGACGACCTGTTTTCCCGGCTTTCCGAGTTTGACCCCCAGATGGTGGCCCGCTGCATCGCCCGCTGTTTTGACATTCCCTATATGCCGCCCGCGCCCGTGGACCTGACCGGTGTTCCGGAGATCCCCCAGCGACCCCCCAACCTCTGCCCGGGCTGTTCCCACCGGGCCACTTTCTACGCGGTGAAAAAAGCCACCGAAGGATACGAGACCATCTTCCCCACGGACATCGGGTGCTACACCCTGGGATTTCTGCCGCCGCTGTCCATGGGTGACTTTCTGATCTGCATGGGCTCGTCCGTGGGCACGGCCTGCGGGTTTTCAAGGGCTTCAAACCAGAAGGTGGTGGCCTTTATCGGGGATTCCACCTTTTTCCACTCCGGCATACCGGCGCTGATCAACGGTGTGTTCAACAACCATGACTTTACCCTGGTGATTCTGGACAACGGCACCACGGCCATGACCGGGCATCAGCCCCATCCCGGCGTGGACATGGACGAGCTCAACTTTCCCGGCTTTCACCGGGTCTCCATCGAGGCCCTGGTCAAAGGCATCGGCGTGGGCCATGTGTCGGTGATCCGGCCCTACAACCTGAAAAAGAGCATTGAGGCGATCCGTGAAGCGGTTGAATTCAAGGGGGTTTCCGTTGTCATTGCCAGGGAAGAGTGCGTGCTCAAGGCCAAAAGCCTTAAACGGAGCAGTAACCGGGTCTTTTACGTGAGCGACCGGTGCAAAAACCACCGCGACTGTATCAACACCCTGGCCTGCCCGGCCTTTTACGTGGAGGCCGGCCGGGTGCGCATCAATCCGGATCTGTGCGCCGGGTGCGCGGTGTGCGTTCAGGTGTGCCCGGAGAAGGCGATTGTTCCGGTAAAAGATTAATACGCGAGGTCGATAACAATATGACGGATTCCAAACGACTGATACTGGTGGCGGTGGGCGGGCAGGGCAACCTGCTGGCCTCCAAGGTGCTGACCGAAGCGTGCCTGCTGGCCGGCGTGCCGGTGCGCATGAGCGAGGTGCACGGCATGGCCCAGCGGGGCGGGGTGGTGGAGTCGGCCCTGGTTTTCGGTGACGCCGAAAGCACGATCATTTCCGACGGGTGCGCCGACGTGCTGGTGGGGTTTGAACCATCTGAAGCCTTGCGTGCCCTGGGCCGGTGCAACACCGGCACCGTGGTGGTGATCAACACAGCGCCCATGCCGCCTTTTACCGTGGCCATCGGCAAGGGCGTCTACCCGGAAGTGGAAAAGATCAAGGCCCTGCTGGCCGCCAAAACGGCCCGGCTGGTGGCCCTGGACGCCAACGCCATTGCCGTGGCCGCCGGCAGCCCCCTGTCGGTGAACATGGTGCTGCTGGGCGCCCTGATCCAGTCCGGGGTCCTGCCCCTGTCCGCCGAGGTTATAAAACAGGCCATTGCCGAAACCACCAAGAAGTCTTTTGTGGAGATCAACCAGAAGGCGTTTGATATGGGGTATGCGGCGGCGGCCGCCTGATGGCTTTGTAAAACGTCCGATCTCTGCGTTGCCCACCCCCCGTAGCCGGCTACTGCGGAGGACAGGCGAGGCATTCCTCGGGACTTGGGCGCCCTGACCTCTGGGAGGGTTCCACAGAGAGAGGGCTCTTACTCTTACTCTTGATCTTACTCGTGCTCTTAATCTGAAAAATTAGCGGCAAGAGAGCAAGGGTAAGATGTGTTAGACCGGGAATACCCGTTTTCTCCGCTGGCATTTACTGCTTGATATTTCTCTGCTCCACATTCAAAAGCGACGGAAATATGGGCGCTATTCTGTCTTCCTCCTCAAAGGATGCGGTGGGGAATTTTTTGCGCAGATACCGCTTTCCGAAAAAGACCGTTGCCAGCACCACCGGGATATAAGTGATAAGAAAGACACCGGTCATGGTGTCTGAAAAATGGCTGGAAATACCGATGCATGCGGTCAGTTCCATCAGAACGATCATGTCGAGAACGATGATCATCCGG
>JBMORB010000298.1:0-2244 GCA_049320925.1 Thermodesulfobacteriota bacterium
ATGGGTGCAGCCCAGGATCAGCGTGTCGACCTGCCGGGTTTTGAGGGGGTGAAGGTATTTTTTCACGATCATGGCGGTTTCCGGTTTTTTGAGCCACCCCTCCTCCACCAGGGGCACCAGCAGGGGGCAGGCCTGGGACCAGACCCGGGCGTCGGGCCGCTGCTGAAGGATCTTTTTTTCATAGACGCCGCTGTTGACCGTGGCCCGGGTACCGATGACGCCGATGACGCCGGTCTTTGAAAGCCCGGCGGCCAGGTTGACGGCCGGTGTGATGACCTCGAACACCGGGATGTCGAATCGGGAGACGATTTCCTCGGTGGCCACGCTGGAGGCCGTGTTGCAGGCCATGACGACCATTTTCGCGCCTCTGGCCAGGAGCAGTTCGGTGTTTTCAAGGGCGTATTTGATTACCGTCTGGGCGCTTTTGGCGCCGTAGGGGGTCCGTGCCGTGTCCCCGAAATAGAGGATATCGTAGCCGGCCAGCTCGTCCATGACGGCCCTGGCAACCGTGAGGCCGCCCAGCCCTGAATCAAAAATGCCGATCATCGGTCTGCCGCCTTCAGCATGTTTTCGCCTCCCGTGTTCATTTCCGCCAGATGGCGTCGCACCTGTTGTCGAATGGTTTCCGGCGGCACGTCGGCCCGAATGCCGGGACAGGCCGACGCCATGACCTCCCAGTTTGCCACGTCCTTTAAAACGCTTTCAATGTAGGGCCAGGCCCTGCACATGCGCGGCTTGACCGGGTGAATGGTGCACAGTTTGTCCCAGAACACGCAATAGCCGTTTTCTTTCTGGGCCAGCACCGGCCGGCTGCCGGAAAAGACGCAGAAGTCCTCGACAAACCGGTCCGCATCGACCTGGATATAGGCGGCAATGGCGGCGATGTCCGCCGGCGTTACGTAGGTGCCGCCGTAACCGCGGCAGCAGTCGCCGCACTGCTTGCAGACAAAGATGTCGTCCGGCGACGGGTTGTCAGAGGGCATAACGTTTTTCCATGGCGTTTTTGAGCGTGACCGGATCAATGTATTTGACCTCTCCGCCCACGGGCATCCCTGAAGCCAGACGGGTGACGGTCACGGAAAAGGATTTCAGCAGATCGGCCAGATAGGCGGCCGTGGTCTCCCCCTCCACCCGGGTGCCGGTGGCGATCACCACCTCCCTGACGGCGCCTCCGCGAACGCGCTCCATCAGTTCCCGAATGCGCAGGTCATCGGGGCCGATGCCGTCCATGGGGGAAAGCACGCCGTGCAGCACATGATACACCCCCTTGAAAGCGCCCGTTTTTTCAATGGCCATGGCCTCGGTAGGGCCTTCCACCACGCAGAGCAGGGCTTTGTTACGGCCGACGTCACCGCATATGGCGCATACCGGTGTGTCGCTCAGGGTGAAGCACACCGGGCACAGGGTGGTGTTTTTTTTCAACTCCACCAGGCTGCGGGCCAGGTCGTTCACGGCCCGGTCCGACACGTTAAGCAGGTGCATGGCCAGCCGTTCCGCGGTTTTCTGGCCGATGCCGGGAAGCCGGGAAAGGTTCTTGATCGCGTTGCGGATGGAGGGCGGGTAGGGATTCATTACATCAGGCCGGGAATGTTAAAGCCGCCGGTCAGCTTACCCATTTCCGAGCTGACCATCTCCTGGGATTTGGTCAGGGCCTCATTGACGGCGGCCAGCACCAGGTCCTGAAGCATCTCCGCGTCTTCCGGATTGATGACCTCTTTTTCAATGGTCAGGGCCGTGATCTGCTGGCGGCCGTTGGCCACGGCTTTGACCATGCCGCCGCCGGCGGCGGCCTCCACGGTCCTCTGCGCCAGTTCCTCCTGAAGCTTCATCATCTGGGCCTGAAGCTTCTGGGCCTGTTTAAGCATGCCTCCCATGTTTTTCATCAATTACGCATCCTCCCGACCCGGCACGCGGTGTGCCCGGCCTAAGTTGTCAGGTTACGATTTTCCCGCCGAAAATATCCAGGGCGTCGGAAACCAGCGGGTCGGGCCCCGCCGCAACCGGGCGAGGCCTGGCCGGCTTTTCCGGCTGGGCGTCACAGGTATAGGTAATCACCACGTTTATGTCGGTTTTAAAAAATTCGCTGCATACGCGCTTGAGATTTTCCAGGCTCTGGTCCCGGGACAGAATGGTTTTGTTGGTCTGGGACCCGTACACTTTTATTTCAAGCCGGTTCGCATCCACGGCCGCCAGCGTGCTGTTGCGCAGGTTGACCGCCAGCAGGGGATAGGCTTCGTCGATGCG
>JBMORB010000298.1:2344-13425 GCA_049320925.1 Thermodesulfobacteriota bacterium
CCCGGGACAGAATGGTTTTGTTGGTCTGGGACCCGTACACTTTTATTTCAAGCCGGTTCGCATCCACGGCCGCCAGCGTGCTGTTGCGCAGGTTGACCGCCAGCAGGGGATAGGCTTCGTCGATGCGGGCCAGAATGGCTTCCCAGGCCCGGGCGGTGTCCATGCCGGAAAGATCAATAGCTTCGGTGGGCGGGGCGGGATCGGGTGCCGGTGGCGTCACCGGCGTCGGCGGCGGATCGGCCTGGAGATGTTGGGCCGGCGCCGGGCTTTTTGGGCTTTCGAACCGGGGACGGTGTTCCGCGGCGCCCCGGCCGGCAATTTCATCCTGCGTCGCCGGCCGGGCCTGGGTGGAAAAGGCGGCCCCGTCAGCGGCCAGCCGGCCAAACGCCTCCTTGAGGGAGTCGATCTTCTTAATAAGCGCGTCGATGGGCAGCACCGGCCTGGTGTGCAGCATCTTGATGAATACCATCTCCACGGCGATTTTCGGCTGGCTGGAAAACCGGACCTTGTCTTCTTCGTTGAGCATCAGGGCAAGGGCATGGTCCAGGGAAAGCTCGGTCACGTCCCGTGTCTGGACCTTCATCCGCTCCACGGCCCAGCCGGGCAGGGAGGCCAGCCGTTCGGCCCGGGCGCCCAGCTTGACCACCAACAGGTTCCGGAAGTGACTCAGCATTTCCGAATAGAATTTTTTGATGTCGTGGCCGCTCCGGTAGACGGTATCCAGAATATTCAAGGTCTCTTCCATGTTGCCGGCCAGCACCGCTTCGGAAAGTCCGAAGATCACCTCCCGGTCAATGATGCCCAGGGACGCCAGCACCATTTCGTGGGAGACTGGCCCCTGCGCGCCGCTGATCACCTGGTCCAGAAGGCTCAGGCCGTCCCGCACGCTGCCGCCGGCCTCGTGAGCGATCAGTTCAAGGCTTTTTTTCTCGATGACGACGCCCTCTTTTACGCACAGCTTTTCCAGATGGTTCACAATGGGCTCGATGCCCACAAGGGAAAGATCGTGGCGCTGGCACCGGGAAAGAATAGTCACCGGGATTTTATGGGGCTCGGTGGTGGCGAAGAAAAACATTACATGGCCGGGCGGCTCTTCCAGCGTCTTGAGCAGGGCGTTGAAGGCCGGTCCGGACAGCATGTGCACTTCGTCGATGATGTAAATTTTATACGGGCTGTGGGCCGGCATGAACTTGATATTGCCGCGCAGCTCGCGCACCTGGTCCACGCTGTTGTTGGAGGCGCCGTCGATTTCAAACACATCGGTTGCGTTTCCCGACGCGATTTCCAGGCAGGAACGGCAGGCGCAGCAGGGTGTGGGCGTGGGCCCCTTTTCGCAGTTCATGGCCTTGGCCAGAATTCGGGCGATGGTGGTTTTCCCGGTACCCCTCGGGCCGGTGAACAGAATGGCGTGGGACACCCGGCCGGACGTGATGGCGTTGGCCAGGGTGCGGGTGACCTGCTGCTGTTCGACAACCTCCTCAAATGTCTGGGGCCGGTATTTGCGGGCAAGAACAAGATAAGACATGTTCGAAACAGACTCCCTGAGCGGCGCTTATGTCGTGGCGGTTGTCGGGGCTATCCCGGACATTCATGAAATATCCGGGCTTGTGTTGTGGCGGAGAGAGAGGGATTCGAACCCTCGGTGCCTGTTAGGGCACACACGATTTCCAGTCGTGCACCTTCGACCAGCTCGGCCATCTCTCCGCAGAGTGTTCCTACGGTTGTTCGCCGATTCCGGGGCCGGTACGCGTCGCGCCGGATGCCGCACGGGCCGTGGCGGAGAGGGGGGGATTTGAACCCCCGATCCCGCGTTAACAGGATGCCGCTTTTCGAGAGCGGTGCCTTCAGCCTCTCGGCCACCTCTCCTTGACGGGCCGCCGGAATGGGCATATGCGGCCGGAGACCGGGCGCAAGTCGCCGGCCCCTGACCGAATAACCTGTCTTATGTATACTCTTTGGCCTTTTGTGTCAAATGAAATGATCCCCATGGCCAGGCGTCTTTATGGAAGGCTTTAAAAATTAAAATTTACCGTAGAGACCCGGGAGGCGTAAAGAAAGACAAGGACGCCGGGTGTACAAAAACGATCATTTTTGTACGCCCGGCGAACCGTAACCCTTTGCGCTCTTTGCGCCTTTGCGGTGTAAAACAGGAAAATCGCCAAAACAAAGACAACAGTTACGGCAGAAACATCCGCTCGACTTCCGGCGTGTAGCGGTCGTCCGCGCTGTAGATCACCAGGGGAGGGGCGATGGCGGTGCCGGGGCGGCCGTTGCGGGTTCCCTTGACCAGGATCAGCCGGGCCTCTTCCCCCTGCCGGGAACAGACGGGGCAAAGCCACTTGGGCTCAATGTCCGCCTCGCGCATGGCGCAGATCATGTCGGCCAGGCGGGATGCGGGGTAGATGGCGATGAATTCGCCGGCGGTGCGAAGGGTTCTTCTGGCCGCCGCCAGAATGTCCTTCAGCGTCACGGCCAGTTCGTGCCGGGCAATGGCCCGTTCTTCGTGAGGGTTGATCCGGCCGGCATCGGCCTGGCGGAACGGCGGGTTGCACACCACCATATCGGACCGGCCCGCCGGAAGAATGTCTCCGGCGTTCCGGATGTCCGCGCAGACGATGCGGACGCGGTCGGCCATTTTATTCTCAGCCACGTTTTCCGAGGCGGTCCTGGCCAGCCGGGGCTGAATCTCGATGCCGGTGACCGATATCGAAGGATACCGGCAGGCCAGGATCAGGGGAATGATGCCGCACCCGGTGCCCAGATCCACGATTGCGGTGTTCGGCGCCGGCGTCACGTGCCATGCCAGTATCACCGCGTCTATGGAAAAGCGGTAGCCGTCGGCCGCCTGCCGGACGCAAAGCCGGCCGTTGAGAAAGGTGCCGTCTGTGGTGGACCGGGTCATGAATGCAGGCCGCCGATTTTAAACTTGATGTTCTCCACCAGGACCCGCCCGGCGGCCACGTTGATCTGATGGGCGATATCATTCTGACGGAACCGGAGCTGGTGAATCCAGGCCGGGCTGGTCACGTGAACGGTGAGAACGTTTTTGTTCAGCGCGGCCGGCTGGGCGTTCCGGGCCACGGTTTCGCCCACGATGCCGTTCCATAACCTGGAGATGTCAATCAGGTCCGCATGGGGTCCGTGCTCCCACTGCTTCATGATATTTTGCAGGATGGAGCTGATATGCTCAAAACCGCCGGGTGGTCTTTTGGCTTCAGGGGACATGTCTGTCTAGGTCTCAAAAAACCGGCGGTGTGTCAATCAAAAACAAAAAAACCGGTCGCATGGGCCTTGACTTCACATACCCGCTGTTTTAGAGTCTGACAAAGCGCGTCAACGGCGTATCTGAGTGTCAAATCCCGTATTCAAAGAGAGGCCTGTCATACATGACAACGGAAAAGACAATGAACTGGGACTGGGAAAAGCTTTCGCAGCAGCAGAAAAGCCGAAGGCCCGGCGGTCCGGAAGGCGGTGGCGTTCCGCCCCAGATGGACGAACTGGTGAATAAAATCAAGAATATGAAGTTTTCCGCCGGTCCGCTTCTGATTATCGGAGCCATTTTGCTGCTTCTGATCGGCTCTACCATGGTTTACAAAGTAGAACAACGGGAGGTAGGGGTGATTCAGCGGTTTGGGAAGTATGTCCGAACCACCTATCCCGGCCTTCATTTCAAGCTGCCCATGGGCATTGAAGCCCTGCACATCGTCAACGTGGAAGAGCACCGGCCCATGGGCTTCGGTCTTTCAACGGCCCAGCCGGAAAAGACCTTGTTTTCCAGAAACCAGGCTCCGTCCAATGCCTATGACGAGTCTCTGATGCTCACCGGGGACCTGAACGTGGCCATCGTACCCTGGGTGGTGCAGTACAATATCAAGGATCCGACTCTGTTCCTGTTCCGGGTTCACGAGGCCGAGGTGCTGCTCCGGGACCTGGCAGAGGCCACCATGCGCCTGGTAGTGGGGGACCGAAGCATCAACGAAGTGATTCTGGTGCGGGAAGAGATTGCCTCCGAATGCCGGAATCTGCTGCAGAAAGAACTCGACGACGCGGAAACCGGTATCCATGTGGCGGCCCTGGAGCTGGGCAAGACCAATGTGCCGCCCAAGGTCCAGCCCTCCTTTAACGCGGTGAACAAGGCCGAACAGGAAAAGGAAACCATGATCTTCAACGCGCGCAAGGAATACAACCAGGCTATTCCGGCGGCCATGGGCGAGGCGGAAAAGACCATTCGCAACGCCGAGGGTTACGCTTTGGACCGGGTCAACCGGGCCGAGGGTGATGCGGACAAGTTTCTGGCGCTCTACCGGGAGTATACAAAGGCCAGGGACGTGACCCGTCGCCGGCTGTATCTTGAAACCATGAAAGAGGTGCTGCCGAAACTGGGCAAAAAATACCTGATCGACGAAGATCAGAAAAATGTCCTGCCGCTGCTGAATCTTGAAACCGGTAACAAAGGTGGAACCAAGTGAACTCCAGAAACCTGACTACGATGATTGCCGCGCTGGTTGTCGGCGTCATGATTTTTTTTCTTTCCGCGTTTATCGTGGATGAAACGGAACTGGCCATCATCACCCGTTTCGGCAAGGTGATCCGCCAGCCTATCTTCGCCGCGGGATTGAACTTCCGGTGGCCGTTTTTCGACAAGGTCCACCTGTTTCCCAAAAATTTGCGGGAGTGGGACGGGGAGACCGGCGAACTGCCCACCCTGAATAAAACCTACATCTGGGTGAATACCTTTGCCCGGTGGCGCATCAATGATCCGGTGCTTTTCTATCAGCGGGCCGTCAACATGGACAAGGCTCAGCGGCTGATGGGCAACATTCTGGATTCGGAAGTGAAAAACGCCATCGCCAATCAGGATCTGATTGAGGCGGTGCGAAACAGCAACCGCAAAATGGCGTCCCTTGAAGAGCTTTCGTCACTGGACAGCACGGCGGCCATGCAGGGAAATGTCAAGACCAGCGACATCAAGATCGGCAGGGACAGAATCACCAAGACGATTCTGGAGCGGGCCAAACCCAAGATCGCTGAACTGGGCATCGACCTGGTGGATGTGAAGATCAAGCGGATCAACTACCGGGAGGATGTACAGGAGTCGGTGTACGACCGGATGATTGCCGAGCGGACTCAGATCGTGGAACGGTTCCGCTCCGAGGGCAAAGGGGAGGCCCAGAAGATTCTCGGTGAGAAGGAAAAAAAATTAAAGGAGATTCAGTCGGAGGCCTATAAAACGGCCCAGATTATTATGGGGCAGGCCGATGCCAGGGCCACGCGCATTTCCGCCGAAGCCTATTCAAAGGACCCGGAGTTCTACTCTTTTGTAAAAACGCTTTCCATCTATACTGAGACTCTGGACGACACCAGCTCGGTGGTACTCTCCACCGACACTGACTTTTTTAAATATCTTAAAGGGTATTCCGGCAGGTGATACAATGGAAAAACGCCTTTGACGCAAGCAAACGACATGTGTCAAAGGCGTTCTGTTTTGCCGGTTTTTGTCTGCTTTATAGAAAGCGCGAGACGGGCCTACTTGCCCTTTCTTCTCTGGTGGCGTGTGCGCGCAAGAAGTTTTCTGTGTTTATGCTTCCGCATCTTTTTCCGTCGTTTCTTGATAACTGAGCCCAAAAGCCCACCTCCTTTTTACTCGAATTTGTTGTGACCGACTGCTCTTTTTGTGTTGCGAGAACACACTATATGAATATATTTGAAAATTGCAAGAGTTTTGTTGAGTGCGGGAGACGGGAGATTCTAAAAGATCGGGGCAGGGAGATATGCGGGTGACAGGGCCGGCAAATCAGGCAGGAAAAATATTTTCCAGACACCAGATAGAGACTTTAAACGACGCGGTGGCCGTGGCCGAGGAGATGGTGTGTAACTTTTACAAGATGTCTGCCAGCCAGTGGCTGCGCCACCGTTACGATGTGAAGACCCTGGTTGACCTGACTCCGGAAGAGACCGTGGAAGGACCCTTTGCCCAGATAGTTCGCTATGCGGCCAGAGGCAGCGAGGCCACCCTGGGCTCATCGGTGTATGATTTCTACAAGATCTGTCTTCAGGATTCGGCAATTTTATCGGCACTTAAGGCCACTGCGGATATTACGCTGTTTCCTTTTCTGGTTTACATCATTGTGCACGAGCTGGTGCATATCGTTCGTTTTGCCAAGTTTTATCAAAACTTTAATGCGCCGCCCGAAGAAAAGGCCATTGAGGAGGGCCGGGTGCACCAGGCCACCCGTTCCATCCTGGGGACACACGGTATCCCCGGCATGGCGTCGGTGCTGAAATTTTACGAAAAATGGGAAAGCCCGGCGGCCGGTGCCGGCTGGTGAAATATTCGGGCATGCAATTTATTTTATTTGTCTTTTGATCTTGACAATGACATAAAGAGACTTAAAGTTTTTCCAACAAAACCTAGACATTTGAGTTTCGGGGGTTTTTAACCCCCCATGGGATGTTCAGAAGGGAGAGATGATTATGCCAATTTATGAGTATCAATGCGCCAAATGCGGAAAGATCCATGAGGCATGGCAGAAGATCACGGACAAGCCGCTTCAGCGGTGCGAGGCCTGTTCAGGAAAACTCCACAAGCTTATTTCCCACAGTTCTTTTCATCTGAAGGGTTCAGGCTGGTATGTGACCGATTATTCCGGCAGTGCGAAACCGGGGGCTTCGGCTTCGCCCAAAGCCGAAACAGAATCGGCCTGCTGTAAAGCGACCCAAAAAGAATCCAAAACAAAATCAGAAAGTTGATATATAAAGGCCCGGGCACTTAAACAACCGGGGCCAGGGTTGGACGAGTGTTTGTTATCTGAGTGTAAACGACAATAATACAAAGGTCTTAAGGCAAGGAGGAGAAAGACAATGAAGTTCAGACCATTGCATGATCGAATTCTGGTAAAGCGGGTTGAGGAGGAAACCAAAACCAAGGGCGGCATCATCATCCCCGACACCGCAAAGGAAAAACCCATTGAGGGCAAGGTGATGGCCGTGGGCAACGGCAGGGTCGGCGAAGACGGCAAACGCATTCCCCTTGAAGTCAAAAAGGGCGACCGGATTCTTTTCGGCAAATACGGCGGCACGGAAGTCAAAATGGACGGCGAAGAGTACCTGATCATGCGCGAAGACGATATTCTCGGCATTCTGGAATAGACAATCATAGACTATATATAAAAGGAGTGTGCGATATGGCTGGAAAAGAGATCAAATATTCAACCAAGGCCCGTGAAGCCATGCTTTGCGGTGTCCGGGCACTGGCCGACGCCGTTGCCGTGACGCTGGGTCCCCGGGGAAGAAACGTGGTCATTGAAAAGTCCTGGGGTTCCCCCACGGTCACCAAGGACGGCGTTACCGTGGCAAAAGAGATCGAACTGGAAGACAAGTTTGAAAATATGGGCGCCCAGATGGTCAAGGAAGTCGCCAGCAAAACCAGCGACACCGCCGGCGACGGCACCACCACCGCCACTGTGCTGGCCCGCGCCATTTACGAGGAAGGCCAGAAGCTGGTAGCCGCCGGCAACAATCCCATGGCCATCAAGCGCGGCATCGACAAGGCCTGCGAAGTGGTGGTCAAGGAACTGGCCAGCATGAGCAAGCCCACCAAGGACCAGCGTGAAATCGCCCAGGTCGGCACCATTTCCGCCAACAGCGACGAGACCATCGGCAACATCATCGCCGAGGCCATGGAAAAGGTGGGCAAAGAGGGCGTTATCACCGTGGAGGAAGCCAAGTCCATGGACACCACCCTGGACGTGGTGGAAGGCATGCAGTTCGACCGCGGGTATCTCTCCCCCTATTTTGTCACCGACGCGGAAAAGATGGTGGCCTCCCTGGAGAACGCCTATATCCTGATCAACGAAAAGAAACTGTCCAGCATGAAGGAGCTTCTGCCCATTCTGGAACAGACCGCCAAGGCGGGCCGGCCCCTGCTGATCATTGCCGAGGACGTGGAAGGCGAAGCCCTTGCCACCCTGGTGGTCAACAAACTGCGTGGTACCATAAGCGTGGCCGCGGTCAAGGCCCCCGGCTTTGGCGACAGAAGAAAGGCCATGCTTCAGGACATCGCCATTCTTACCGGCGGCCAGGTGATCTCCGAGGACATGGGCATCAAGCTGGAAGGCATTACCCTGGGTGATCTGGGCCATGCCCGTCGCATCACCATCGATAAGGACAACACCACCATCGTGGACGGCTCCGGCAAGAAGGCCGACATCGAGGGGCGAGTGAAGCAGATTCGCGCCCAGATCGAAGAGACCACTTCCGATTACGACCGCGAAAAGCTTCAGGAACGGCTGGCCAAGCTGGTGGGCGGCGTGGCCGTCATCAATGTGGGCGCGGCCACCGAGACCGAGATGAAGGAAAAGAAGGCCCGGGTGGAAGACGCGCTCAACGCCACCCGTGCGGCCGTGGAAGAAGGCATTCTGCCCGGCGGCGGCGTGGCACTGGTGCGCTGCCTGGACGCCCTGTCCAAAATTAAGATCAAGGCCGAAGAGAAGCTGGGCGTCAAGGTCGTGATGCGGGCCATTGAAGAGCCCCTGCGCCAGATCGCCAACAACGCCGGCGTGGAAGGCTCCGTGGTGATCGATAAGGTCAAGAGCGAGTCCGGCAGCTTCGGCTACAACGCGGCCACCGGCGAGTACGGCGACCTGATCGCCGCCGGCGTCATCGACCCCACCAAGGTGGTCCGTTTCGCGTTGCAGAACGCGTGCAGCGTTGCGTCTGTGATGCTGACCACCGAAGCCATGATCGCCGACAAACCGGCCAAGGATGAGCCGGCCCCCGGCGGCATGCCTCCCGGCGGTATGGGCGGAATGGGCGGCATGGGCGGCATGATGTAGCAAGCCCGGCGCCTTCGTCCTGGAATAAAAGCAAAAGCCCCCGTGGAAGCCACGGGGGCTTTTTTTTCTCCACCGGTCCGGTGAAGACCGAACCGGGGTTCATTTTTTACTTTTGCGCGTAGGCGGACACAGCGAAGTCCGGGTAAGCGTTGCCGCCGTGTTCTGAAAAGTCCAGCCCTTCCCCTTCTTCCTCGGGTGAGACCCGCAGGCCGATGGTCTTGTCGATCAGTTTGAACATGATAAAAGCCGTGGTAAAGGTCCAGGCAAAGCAGGCGCCCATTCCCAAAAGCTGCACACCGATCATGGATGCCGATGTGCCTTCCATGTTGAAAATGCCGGCGGCCAGCGTACCCCAGGCCCCGCAAACGCCGTGAACCGAGATGGCGCCCACCGGGTCGTCAACTTTAATCCGGTCAAAGAAGAGAACGGAAAAAACCACCAGGGTGCCGGCAATGGCGCCGATGACGATGGAGCTGGTCGGCGACACGTTGGCGCATCCGGCCGTGATACCCACCAGGCCGGCCAGGGCGCCGTTCAAGCTCATGCCGATTTCCGGCTTGCCGAACTTGACCCACGAAACGATCATGGAGACCACGCAGCCCGCGGCCGCGGCCAGGTTGGTGTTGACAAAGATCATGGCAATGCTCTTGTCCGCCGTGGTGGTGGAGCCGGGGTTGAACCCGAACCAGCCCATCCACAGGATAAAAACACCCAGGGCCGCCAGGGGAATGTTGTGGCCGGGAATGGCCCGGACCGTTCCGTCCTTGGCGTACTTGCCCAGCCGGGGGCCCAGCACGATGGCGCCGGCCAGGGCGGCCCAGCCGCCCACTGAGTGGACCACGGTGGAACCGGCAAAATCAATAAACCCGAATTTTTCCAGCCACCCGCCGCCGTTAAACAGGCTGCCCCAGGCCCAGCCGCCGAAGATCGGGTAAATCAGAAGGCTGAGTACGGCGCTGTAAATCAGGTAGCCAACGAACTTGGTCCGCTCGGCCATGGCGCCGGAAACAATGGTGGCCGCCGTCGCACAGAACACCACCTGGAACATCCAGAAAGCCAGAACCCAGGGGTCGCCATCCGGCGAAAAGTCACTTAAGAAAAATCCGCTGGTGCCGAACCATCCGTTGGATACGCCGAACATCAGGCCGAATCCCACGGCCCAGAAGGCAAGGCTGCCCACGGCAAAGTCCATCAGGTTTTTCATCATGATATTGACCGCGTTCTTGGCCCGGGTAAAACCGGTTTCCACCATGGCAAACCCGGCCTGCATGAAAAACACCAGGGCCGCCGCCACCAGGGTCCATAAGTAGTTGGCATGGGTCTGGACCAGTTCAATGGCGGCGGCATTGGCCGCGGGCGTCGGGTCTGCCTCGCCGGCCCATGCGTTCAGGGATGCAGCCAGGGCCAGCAGAGGTATTATATATATTGTGCGTTTCATCTTTCGCTCTCCTTCCTTTTTTCGTTATATCGCCTCACTGCCTTTTTCGCCGGTCCGGATTCGAATCGTCTCTTCCACGGGCAGCACGAAAATTTTTCCGTCGCCGATTTTCCCCGAGTTCGCGTGCTTCATGATGATGGAGATAACCTTGTCGGCCTGATTATCGCCGGTAATGACCTCCAGCTTGATCTTGGGGGTAAAGTCCACCTGGTATTCGGCCCCCCGGTATATCTCGGTATGGCCCCTCTGACGTCCAAATCCCTTGACTTCGGTGATGGTCATGCCTGCGACCCCCGCCTCGTTTAACGCGGTTTTCACATCGTCGAGCCGAAACGGCTTGATGATCGCCTCAATCTTTTTCATGTCCATGTCCTCCTTATATCTGAGTGTGAAGGGCGTCTTGCCGCTTCCGGCGCAATAGAGAGCAATGGCTGTGCCAATTGAAGCCATGATAAGGGGGTTGTTGAGCAATATTCTGATTTTTAAGGTTTTATAAAAAATAAAAAATTTATATAAATTACAAATTAGAATGCTTATGTATATTTTATTCCAAATATGTATCCTAATTATATACTTATTTCTTTTTTGTAATTTATTATTCCATATGGCACCTTAGACGGCCATGCGGTTTGGATAGATGGATAAACCGTTGTTTGGGTTTATTTTTCTTGCAAAATCCAAAGGGTTTCATGATAGTATCCGGGTAAAGCGCTTGCGGTTTGAAAAACCGTGGCCATCAAATCCGCGGGCGAAGACTTTTCCCGTCCGGCAACCCCGACCGGAGTGCCTGCCGGTCAATCAAGGAGGCG
>JBMORB010000299.1:0-13305 GCA_049320925.1 Thermodesulfobacteriota bacterium
AAACTGGTGTCGCGCGGGGTTCCTGTTACATGATTTCCGGGCTCCACCGGTCTTCCGGCGTTTTTCGCAAGGCCAGGGGCGGCCCGAGTATTTCAGACCACACAAAGGCCCGGCGAAGGTCGGCAACCGAGACCGGGGAACCGGCAAAAGCGGGAAGCGGCGTCGCGGGCTTTCCGGGAGCGGGCTCCCTGGCGGCAAACACCGGAACCTTAAGTTTTTGAGGGCCTTCTTCGGCCGGTTGCACAGGGGCCGGGCGTTTTTTGACCGGGGCCGGAGGCGCGGCATCAGGCCGGCGAACCTCGGGAACCGCCCGCGTTTTTGCGACTGAAGAAACCGGTGCTTCCGGCGCCGGGGGACCGGACATCAACTGCTCCCATCCGGTGGGACCCTCCTGCCGGGCACGGGCCTGGCGGGCCGCCCGTTCAAGCTCTTCCTGGATCTGGGAAAAAACCCGGCCCAGCACGCCGCCGGCGCCTGAAGAAGGTCTTGCCCCGGTTTCGGCGTCTGTTTCCCGGGGTCGTTTTCTGGCTCTTTTGGCGGTCACGGCGATCACCTGAAACAGGACAATGGCCACGAAAAAGAGGATGGATATAAGGGCGTCCATGTCGTTATTTTTCTCCGGGTTTGTCGGGAGACGCGATTTTGTCTCTCATCTGGGTGTCGGCCATGATGTTTTTCATGCGGTAATAGTCCATGATGCCCAGGTTTCCTTTTTCAAAGGCGGAGGCAATGGCCAGCGGAATTTTTGCCTCGGCCTCCACCACCTTGGCCCGCATCTCTTCCACCTGTGCCTTCATTTCCTGCTCCCTGGCAAAGGCCATGGCCCGGCGCTCCTCGGCCTTGGCCTGGGCGATTTTCTTGTCCGCCTCGGCCCGGTCGGTCTCCAGTTCGGCGCCGATGTTCTTGCCCACGTCCACGTCGGCGATGTCGATGGAAAGAATTTCAAAGGCTGTGCCCGAATCCAGGCCCTTGTCCAGCACCCGCTTGGAGATCAGGTCCGGGTTTTCCAGCACATGCTTGTGGGATTCGGCCGACCCGATGGTGGTGACGATGCCTTCACCGACGCGGGCCAGAATGGTCTCTTCTCCGGCGCCGCCCACCAGCCGGTCGATGTTGGCCCGCACCGTGACCCTGGAAATGGCTTTGAGCTGAATGCCGTCCTTGGCCATGGCCGCGATCATCGGGGTTTCGATCACCTTGGGGTTGACGCTCATCTGGACCGCCTCCAGCACGTCGCGGCCGGCCAGGTCGATGGCCGCCGACCGGTTGAAGGGCAGTTCGATCTTGGCCTTGTCCGCGGCGATCAGGGCCTGAATCACCCGGCTCACGTTGCCGCCGGCCAGGTAGTGGGACTCCAGCTCGTCCGAGCTGATGTCCAGGCCCGCCTTGGTGGCCATGATTTTGGACTCCACGATCAGCTTGGGCGGTACTTTGCGGAACCGCATGAAAACGATGTTGAGCAGGCCCACCCGGGCGCCGGACACCAGGGCCTGGATCCACAGCGAAATGGCGGAGCCGACAAAGTAGAAGAGCACGATGACGGCAACCACGAGAACCAGCAGTATAATGAAGTTCGGGGTCATGGAAGATCTCCTTTGAGGGTGTTTTTTAACGAAACGGAACAAGTTCCCGGCGCTTCCGGGGGCGCTTGTTATTCCGGTGTCGTGACGATGACCTGGTTTCCGGTGACCGCGCAGACGACCAGAGCCGAATTTTTATCAATATACGCACCGCGGCTGACCACGTCAACCCGTTTCCCGTCTATCAGGGCCACGCCGGATGGCCGGAGATCGGTGATGGCCGTTCCCTTTTTGCCCGCGAAACCCTCCAGGTCGGGCCGCTGGGAGGTGACGCCGGCGGTGCTGGAAAGTTCGGCCCGCAGGGCCGCCGGAGACCGGGCCAGCAGCTTTAGGCCCAGCAGGATCACCAGGGGCAGGGCCACCACGTCAATGCCGACCATCAGGTATCCGGCCTGGGCCGACACGCCGTGAAACACCGTGTAAAGGGAATAGCCGATCAGGCTGGCGGCCAGAATGCTCAGCAGGCCGCCCGAGGGAATGATGACCTCGGCGATGATGATGATCACGGCCGCCAGCTGCAGAACGACGGCAAGCATCAGGGGGTTCATTCCGGTTTCTCCTTTGAAACAACCAGCACGTTGCCGCGCACGGCGGAGATGACCACCGGCGTGCCCTTTTCCAGAAAATCTCCCTCGGTGACCACGTCATAAATGTCCGGGCCGGCCTTCATTTTGCCCGACGGCCGAAGCGGGGTGGCGGCAAGCCCCCGGTCTCCGACCCTTGCCCCGCTGTTGGCCGAGGTCTCCGCGCGGGCATTGCCAAGCGTTGCCCCCAGATAAGGGCCGCGCACCACCGTCGACATCCGGGGCAGCACAAAGCGGAGCAGGAACAGCGACACCAGAAACGCGGCCACTACGGCGCCCAGCACCTGAATCAGGTTGGAAACCATCAGTTCGGTCTGCCAGGGCATGGAGGGATCGGGCAGCACAAACCCCTGCAGCGACAGCACCAGCCCGGCGATCATGCACAGAATGCCGGCCACGCCGGCAATGCCGAACCCGGGGATGACGAAAATCTCCAGCCCGATCAGCACCAGCCCCAGCAGGAAAAGCAGAAGTTCGGTGTAGTCGGCAAGCCCCACGCTGTATTGAACCATGAAAAACAAGGCCAGGCAGATGATGCCGACAATGCCGGGAGCGCCAAAACCCGGGGACTTGATTTCCGTGTAAATAGCCCCCAGGCCGATCAGCATCAGCAGGGGCGCGAAGGTTTCCAGAACGCGCAACAGGGTCTCGGCCCACGCTTGCTCCATGGGGATGATTTCATAATCGGAAATTCCCAGACCGCGCAGCAGATCTTCAATGCTCCCGGCCGTCATTTTTGAAAAGCCCAGTTCAGCGGCCTCGGTGTTGTCCATGGTGAGCAGCTCGCCCTTGGCCACCACGGTTTTTTTCGCCGCCACCACCGCCTTTTCGTTTTTATCCATCTCCTCGTAGGCCAGGGCATCCATGTAAAGGATCCGCCCGTCGGTCATTGTTACCCGGAAAACCTCCTTGTCCTCCGAAACCATGGACTCGGCCAGCACTTCGGAATAGCCGTTTTTCCTGGCCAGGGACCGGAACTTGGCCCGTAGCGGGGACTGGAACTTTTCACCCAGCATCTGGGGCCCCTCGCTGCCCACCATGATGGGCGCGCAGTCGCCGATGGTGGTGTTGGGTTTCATGAACAAAGCGTCGCAGGCAAGCGCGATCAATGCGCCGGCCGATATGGCCTTTTTGGTGACAAAGGCCACGGTCTTTCCCTTGCCGGCCGTCTCCACGATCAGGTCCACGATCATCAGGGCCGAGTCGACCCGGCCGCCGAAGGTGTCCATTTCCATCACGAGGGTCTGGTTGCTTCCATCCGGAATATTTTCAAGCGCTCGTTTCAGGTAGGCGGCCATGCCCGGCGCCACGTCGCCGGAAACCTTGACCACATAGACCTTGTGGGCAGCACCGGCGGAAAAGGCATTGTCGCCGCCGGTCCCCAAAAGGAACGGAAACAGCAGGCAGATAATAATAAGAAGGCGTTTCATGGGCGCTCCGATGGATCAAGATGGTTACAACCGTGTCACGGGGCCGGCGGATTTTTCAATCGGATCGAAAGCACCAGCGGAATCGAAATCTAAACAGGCGCGAGCTGAAACAGCAGCAAGTTGATTTTTGTCATTTACCCCGCGTGCGCCATCCCGTTTCGCAACAGAGCCATCGTATGCCAGACGCATTTGTTTTGCAAGTACCGAGAGTTGATCCGGGAAGCGATTTGCCTTTCCGGCCGTTCAGAAGAGCCGGTCCAGAATCGCGGCCACATCCCGCATGTCTGTTGCGAAAAAGTCGGCCTTCAGGTCCGGGTTGTTAAATGCGATAAACGGCACCTGGGCCGAGGCCGAGGCCCGCTCGTCCAGCTCCGAGTCGCCCACATAGATCATTTCACCGGGACGGGCGCTGAAATATTCGAGGATTTTGAGAAGCTGCTCCGGGGCCGGTTTGGGCCGCATCACGTCCAGGGCCGTGACCACCAGTTCGAACCGTCCGGCCAGTCCGTGCGCGGTCAGAACCCGGTTCATGGTGTTGGAGCGGTTGGTGGCAATGGCCGTATGGACCCTGTTTTGCAGGCGGTCGAGCAGCGCGTCCAGGTGGGGCGCTTTTTTCATGTGCGCAATGAAGGGGCCGTACCCGAGTTCTTCCCTCAGTTTATGCGCCCGGGCCAGGCCCGGTTCTCCGCACAGAAAGGCCAGGGAATCGTTGACCGTGTGCATCTGCACATAGGCAAACTGGGCGTCGGTCATTTCCGGCAGGCCCATGTTTTTCAGGATTTGATTATAATAGGCGCGGTTGGCCGCATCGGTGTTAAACAGCACGCCGTCGCAGTCAAAGGCGACGATTTTCAAATGAAGGGTCATTGTGGTTTGAGCCCCGGCCCTTCCGAAGGCACCGGTGAAACAAGGGTTCCCTGGACCCGGATTTTTATTTCCGGTTGTATCTTGCTGTCGGTTTTCACGTAAAGAAAGTCGATGTAGGTGCCCGGCTCCCTGCGGGTGTTGGTCACTGTCAACAGGTACGCCCGCCGACCGTCATGGGTGGTGTCCTTCAGGTCAAAGGCAATGTCTTTTCCCTGGTTGGTCTTTATCTCCTTGACGGAAAACGGATACTTGGCGCCGGGCACAATGCGGACTTCCTGTTTGAGATCCGCTCCCACGGTGCCGCTGAACCGGACCTGGTTGGGAACAACCGAGACCACTTCTTCAACCTCACCGGTGATGGTGAGGGGAATGATCTTGCTGGCCGGGTCATTGGTGTAGACGGAGGCGGACTTGTTGATCCGCTGGCCCCCGTAATGTGAGGTGTAGACCTTGATGCTGATGGTTCCCTCGCCGCCGGCGGGGATGGTCCTCGTAAACGAGGCGGCCGCGCACCCTCAGCCGGTTTTGACCTGCTCTATCTTCAGGGGCGCGGTTCCGGTGTTTTTGATGACGAAATCATGCACGACATCGGTGCCTTCCGGCACCGGGGAAAAGGTAAAGCTCCGTTCGTTGACGATGGCAACGGGCGAACCGGTTGCCGCGGCATCCGGACCGTTGCCGGCTTTTACGGCGGTGTTTCCCATCAGCAGGGAAAAAAGAACAGTTGCGCACAACAGTTTCCAGCGGATCATAAGGTTCTCCTGCTTTATTTATATGCGTACTCGTTCAACAAAAAGCGCGGCGGTATCCACCACGCAAAAACCCGGATCGCCATCCTTTCCCAGGATTTCGCCGGGGTTTAACACCAGCGTGTTGCCGATTTTTTTCTGCATGTACACATGATAGTGGCCGAAACAGACGATATCGTAACGGCCGCCGGCGGCCAGGTCATCGGCAAAGACGCCGTCATGCATGAAGGCGATGCGCCGGCCTTCGGCCTCCAGCCGGCCGAAATCGCCGTGCATCGTGATGTTCCGGTGAACGGTCAACGCGTGCTTTGTCAGCAGGTGCCGGTCCCCGTCGTTGTTGCCGAAAACGCAGTGAACCGGAATCCCCGCCGCCTCCAGCTCGGCCAGCATGAAGGGCGCCACAAGATCGCCGCAGTGAAGGATCCATCCGCAGGACGTCTCCCGGCACTTTGCCACGGCCTTTCGCAGGTTGGCAATGTTGTCGTGGGAGTCGCTCATCACGGCAATTCGCATAAAAGCCCTCCGGTCGTTTAAAACGCTGTAACCATACCCGCATTGAAAAAAAATGTCAAAACCCGGACCGGCGTCGCGCGGTTCCCGGCGGCAAGAAAAGCACACGGATAAACCAGATAAAAAGGAAAAACATTGAAAGCGCTCAGGACAACTTGCGGTGGTCCGTGGTGACCGACGGCACCCAACAGGGTCCGTATCGATCGTTTGTACCTGGATCAAATTCGATACCGATAGCGATCCCGATTGAGTTCGTGATGCAAGGGGCAAGGCCCTGCTTACATCATGAAAAACGGGTCCACATCCACCACCAGCCGCACGTCGCCTTTTCGAAGCTGGGGCCCGGCCTCGGCCAGCAGACGGGCGGCAAGAGACTTGACCGCCGCGGACGACGGCGATTTTAACAGGATCTGCCACCGGAAGCGGTTGGCCAGCTTGTAAAGCGGGGCCTCCACCGGACCCAGCACCTCCACGGCGCCAAAGGCCGCGGGGTCACTGTTTTTCATGGCCATGCATCGGTCCCCGGCCTCGCGGGCACGGGCCCTTGCCTTTGCCGGGTCGGCCGCTGAAACATGAATGTGAACCATTCGTGAAAAAGGAGGATAGCCCAGTTGACGCCGGAAAGGAATTTCCTGCTGGTAAAAGGCCGACACGTCCTGGCACGTGGCGGCGGCAATGCACGGATGGTCGGGGTTGTAGGTCTGAAGGATTACCCGGCCGGGATCCGCGCCCCGGCCGGCCCGGCCGGCCACCTGGGCCAGGAGCTGGAAAGTACGCTCGGCGGCCCGGAAATCGGGAAAGTTTAACGACAGATCGGCGCAGATGACCCCGATCAGGGTGATACCCGGAAAGTCATGGCCCTTGGCGATCATCTGGGTGCCCACCAGAATATCGGTCTTGCGGTTTTTCAGACCCTTGAGAATGCGGACCATATCGCCTTTGCGGGTGGTGGTGTCCCGGTCCAGCCTGGCAACGGAAGCATCGGGGAAAATCTGTTTGACCGCTTCTTCGATTTTTTCCGTGCCCAGGCCCAGCAGCTTGATGGAAGACGAGCCGCAGACGTCGCAGCCTTTGGCCGCGGCCCGGGAATAGCCGCAGAAATGGCACCGGAAAGCGTTGGCGCCCTTGTGCAGGGTGAGGGAGATGTCGCACCGCCTGCATTTGACGGTGCTGCCGCAGGCCGCGCACACCGGCAGGCTGGCAAAACCCCGGCGGTTTAAAAAAAGCAGCGCCTGGTTGCCCTGGTCCAGGGTTTCGGTCATGGCCCGGTGAAGTTCGTCGCTGATGTAGGCACGGGGTCCCCGGCCGGCCTCTTTTTCCCGCATATCCACCACGGTGATGGCGGGCAGGGGCTGGCGGTTGATGCGCCGGTTAAGGCGGTAGGTTTTGGAAAATTTGCCGGTTTTCGCGTTGTAAAGCGACTGGATCGATGGCGTGGCCGAGCCCAGCAGCACCACCGAATCCGAAAGCTTGGCCCGGACCACGGCCAGGTCGCAGGCGTTGTAGCGCAGGCCGCTTTCCTGCTTGTAGGAGGTGTCATGTTCCTCGTCCACGATGATCACGCCCGGCCGGTCAAAGGGAGCAAATACCGCCGACCGGGTGCCGATGGCGATGGCGGCACGGCCCCGGGCGATTTTGGCCCACTGGTGCCAGCGTTCGGTCCGGGAGAGCCCGCTGTGCAGCACGGCGACGGTGTCACCGAATCGGGCGCGGAAGCGGTGCTCTGCCTGGGAAATCAGGGCGATTTCAGGCACCAGCACCAGTGCGGTTTTTCCCATGGCCAGCACCGCCTCGGCGATGCGCATGTAGATCTCGGTCTTGCCGCTGCCGGTGATGCCGGCCAGCAGGCAGGAGCAGAAACCCTGGTTCAGGCGTGACACCACATCCGACACCACGGCGGCCTGGTCGGCAGTCAGCTCCGGCGGCGTGTCCGGCAGAATGGTCTCCCCCACGGCGTCTTTGGCCTGCCTGCCTGCCGGTCCCTTTGGTTTTCCGGGAGGATCGCCGGCCGGAAGTGCGGTGGCAATGGTCTCTCCCAGGGGGTAAAGATAGTAGTCGGCGATCCAGCGGAAAAAGGGAATCATGGAGGGAGGAAACAGGGGGTCCGGATCCAGCACCGTGTCGATGGATTTTATCTCTGCGTTTTCACAGGCGGCCGCTTCACCGAGAACCATTCCGGTCGCCGTCTGTTTGCCGAAAGGCACCCGGACCCGTTTGCCGACGGCGGTTTGCGGCAGCAGCGACGGCGGTACGCTGTAGGTGTAGGTCTGAAACACCGGCAGGTGGACCGCCACCTCTATGTATCGGCTGTCGGACATGGATGGCATGAAATCTCGACGTTCACATCCCAATCGAAGTCGCTGCCGAAATCGGGATCGAGGGGGTCTTGCGTTGGAACACCAGGGCGGCGTCTGGTTGCCTGGAAGGCCCAAACAAAGGCAGGGGCGACGCAACAGCCGCCCCCGCCGCGGTTATGGTTCAAGGCCGTTTCGCCTATCGCTCGTCAATGGGCAGAACCTCACGCGTGGTCTCGCCCACGTAAATCTGCCGGGGCCGGAAGAGCTTCTTGAAAGGGTCGTCCATCAGCTCTTTCCACTGGGCGATCCAGCCCGGCAGGCGGCCGATGGCAAACATCACGGTAAACATCTCCACCGGGATGCCCAGGGTGCGCAGCACGATGCCGCTGTAAAAGTCGATATTAGGGTAGAGGTTGTGGTCCTTGAAATAGATGTCGTTGAGGGCCACATCCTCCAGTTCCATGGCGATCTTGAGCAGCGGATCATCGGTGTTGGCCACGGCCAGTACTTTGTCGCACATTTTTTTCATGATTTTGGCCCGGGGGTCGTAGGTCTTGTAAACGCTGTGGCCAAATCCCATCAACCGGAACGGATCTTTTTTGTCCTTGGCCCGGGCCACGGCTTTTTGCACGTCTCCGCCGCTTTTCCGTATGTCTTCCAGCATCTCCACCACGGCCCGGTTGGCGCCGCCGTGCAGGGGGCCCCACAGGGCCGCGATCCCGGCCGACAGGGCCGCGTAGATGTTGGCCCGGGCGCTGCCCACGGCCCGCACCGTGGAAGTGGAGCAGTTCTGTTCGTGGTCGGCGTGAAGCACCCAGAACATGTTGAGGGCGTCCACGAACTCCTTTTTGACCTCGTAGGGCCGGACCGGCGAGTCGTGCATCATGTTGAGAAAGTTGGCGCAGTAGGAGTAGTCGGGCCGGGGATAGACGATCTTGTGTCCCCGGGAGATCCGGTGGGACATGGCGGCCATGGTGCGCACCTTGGAGATCAGTCGCAAAAAGGTGATCTCCATGGCCTCCTCCGTGGTCATCAGTTCGGGGTAAAACCCTCGCAGGGCGTTGACCATGGAGGAAAGAATGCCCATGGGGTTGGCGGACCTTGGAAAGTTCTGGAAGAAAATCTGCATGTCCTCGTGCACCAGGGAATGGTCGTTGAGCATGACGCTCATGCGCTGGTACTCCGACCGCGAGGGAAGATCGCCGTTGAGCAGAAGATAACAGACCTCCACAAAGCAGCACCGCTCGGCCAGCTGTTCAATGGGATAACCCCGGTACCTTAGGACTCCCTTGGAGCCGTCCATGTAGGTGATGGTGCTGGTGCAGCTGCCGCTGTTGCTGAAGCCCGGGTCAAAGGTGATATACCCGGTTTTGGACCGAAGTTCCCGTATGTCAATGGCCTTTTCGCCTTCTGTGCCTGTAATCACGGGGAATTCATATGTTTTTCCGTTAATAACAATTGTCGCGGTTTCCGTCATGATATGCTCCTTCACTTTTTACAGTATACATCCATGCGTTCTGGCCAAGGGCATCAAGATCGTTGCCTGGCAGGCGGGATATGCGTCAGCGCATAACCATATTTTACGCCGGGACCACAGAATAGGCTTTTTTTTTATCAAAAAAACAGATAGATTACAACGTGAAATTCGTTTTGGGAAAAACCGGGGAAAAAGCAACCGCGAAGCGCGCACAAACAACTTTTAAAGGAGGAGCGGGTTATGAAAAAGTTATGGATCTGCCTGGGGCTTTGTCTGCTGCTGGCCGTGCCGGCCACATCCTTTGCCATCGGCCTGGAAGCGGCCATCGGCGGATGGGACCAGAATGTGTCCGGCGACATGTCTTATAAACCGATCAGCGCCATCAGCGATACCGTGGACTTTGAAAAAGATCTTGGCTATGACAGCGAAACCCGGGCCATGGCACGGGTGCGCATCGACATGCCCCTGGTGATTCCCAATATCTATGTGATGGTCACGCCCATGGAGTTCGAGGGCACCGGTCAGAAAAACGTGAACTTCAAGTTCAGCGATTATGTGTTTAACGGCAGTGTTCCCTACACATCCAAAGTTTCCATGAGTCATGTGGATGCGGCCCTGTTTTACAGTATTCCGTTGCTGAAAATGGCCACTTTCAACAGGCTCAACATAGATCTGGGCCTCAACCTGAAGGTGGCGGACCTGTCCGCGGAGATCACACAGGCGACCACCGGTCTTCACGAGGAGGAGAGCTATACCCTGCCCATTCCCATGGCTTTTGCCGCGGTTCAGCTCAAACCCATCGACCTTCTGGCCATCGAGGCCGAGGGCCGGGGCGTCTCCTACAGCGGCAACCATCTGTATAACCTTATCGGCCGGGTGAAGATCAAACCCTTTGGCCCGTTATTCGTCGCCGGCGGATACCGTTACGACAGCATCAAGCTGGATGAGAAGGATCTGAAGCTGGACGCCACGGTGGACGGTGTGTTTGTTGAAGCCGGGATCGATTTTTAGTCGAAATTGATGCGGCCGGATGACAGCCCCCTGGAGGTGCGGCAGATCAGGCTTTCCCGGATGGCGCTTTTCTGCTATCTGGTGGCCGACCCGGCATCGGCCGAGTGCCTGCTCATCGACCCGGCTTTTGACGCCGACAGACTGCTGTCCATGACCCGGGAGGCGGGGTACGCGGTTCGTTTTGTGGTCAACACTCACGGGCACGCGGACCACTGCTGCGGAAATGCCGCTGTTGTTGCTGCCACCGGGGCCGGGCTGAGGATTCATGAAAAGGACGCCGGCCGCCTGACCGGTTTTCTTTCCGGCTTTTTTTGCCGGGTTCTGGGGGGCCGTCCGTCACCCCGACCCGACGGCCTGCTGAAGCACGGCGATGTCCTTCCCGTCGGCAAGGAAGGCCTCACCGTGCTTCATACGCCGGGCCACACGCCGGGCAGCATCTGTCTGTACACGCCGGGCCATCTTTTCACCGGTGACACCCTGTTTGTTGGCTCCGCGGGGCGCACCGACCTTTCCGGCGGATCCACGCGGGACCTTTTATCCTCCATTCGGCATCATCTGTTTTCGCTTTCCGACAACACCCGGGTCTGGCCCGGCCACGACTACGGCGATCGGTCTTTTTCCACCATCGGGCATGAAAAACAGACCAATCCGTTTATGCAGGCCGGTTTTGAAGGGTCCAGGGGTTCGAGGAGTCAAGGGGTCAAGTGAACAGATTGAAAGGGAAATCCGTCTGTATGGAGCCCTGCTGAACCTGCGCCACCTGCTTCGTGTTACAAAGCGGCCGGCCGGGCCGGAGGGGCCAGAGTGTTTTTACACGAAGGACACGAAGAAATAGGGGTTTTTGATCTGCCGGTGTGAGCGGTTTCGATCCCGCATTTCTATTTTTCCAGTGGGGTTATCCCTTCCCGGATGGCAAACTTGGTCAGCTCGGCCACGGAAAACAGATTGAGCTTCTGCATGATGCTGCCGCAATAGGTTTCAACCGTTTTAACACTGATGTGCAGCGCCTCCGCGATATCTTTTGTTTTTACGCCTTCGGCGATCATCTGAAGAACCTGCCGTTCCCGTTCGGTAAGCTCCTCCGAACGGGTCAGCGGAGCCTGGTCGATCCGGGTCACCAGAACTTTCCGAACCGTGTCTGCGATTTTGGGGCTCAGATAGGTTTCCCCCCGGTGCACCACGGTAACGGCCTGGGCCAGCTCCTGAAAGGCGCAGTCCTTGATCAGATAACCCGCCACCCCGGCCTTGAGCATGCCCAGCACATAGCGTTTGTCGGCATACATGGAAAGCGCGATGATGGCCACCCGCGGGGATTCGGCCCTTATCTGGCGGGCCGCCTCGATACCGTTAAGCTCCGGCATGCTGATGTCCATGATGACGACATCCGGCTGAAGTTTACGGACCATTTGAAGGGCTTCCCGGCCGTTGCCCGCGGCGCCCACCACCTGCATGTCGGGGAGAGCGCCCAGCATGTTGCACAGCCCGTCTCGAATGATTTTGTGGTCATCAGCCACCAGAATTTTGATCATCCGTTTCTCCGTGGTTTCGGGTTTCGGTCGCGGACGGGGTGCCAAGCTCCGGCCCGGAAGCTCTCAGGGGGACCAGGACATCGATGATCGTGCCCCGGTCCCGTCCGGTGTCGATGTTCATTTTTCCGCCTACCAGGCGCAGCCGTTCGTGAACGCTGAACAGGCCGAACCCGCCGCCGGGTTTCCGGGAATCGTCAAAGCCGACCCCGTCGTCCTGTATGGTCAGACCCAGCCGGGCTTGTTCCCGCCGCAGGGCCACGTGAATATGGCCGGCCCGGGCATGTTTGACCGCGTTAAACAACAGCTCCCGCACGATTTGAAAACAAAGAATTTCCGTTTTCTGGTCCACGGCTTCGCTCTGGCCGGTGTCGGCGAAGGACACCGACAGGCCGTGTTTTTTCTGGGTCTCCTCGCAGAGCCAGTCCAGGGCCGGGCCCAGCCCCAGATGATAGAGGATCGGGGGGCTGATTTCAAACGTCAGGGTGCGGGTATCGGCAATGGACTGGTCAAGAACCGCCAGAACTTCGTCGAGCCCGGCCTCCCGGTCCATCGCCGCCGAGGCGTTGCGAAGCCTCTCCAGGCCCAGTTTTGCGCCGGCCAGGGCGTGTCCGATACGGTCGTGCAGCTCGGTGGCGATGCGGCGCCGTTCCCGCTCCTCGGTCAGCAGGAGTTCGGAGTAGAGACTGCGCAGCCTGTCCGACAGCCGTCTGAGGTCCTGCTCGTTTTTCATGACATGCTCGTAAAGGGTGGCGTTTTCAAAGGAGACGGCGGCCTGGGAAGCGATCATCTCGAGCAGCCTTATCCGGTCGTCGGTGAACACGCCGCCGGTCAGCGCGTTTTCCAGATAGAGCACCCCCACCAGCTTTTTGTTGCGGGTCATGGGCATGCACAAGAGGGCCCGGGGCGTGCCGGCCGCGTCACTGTTTTTCTGAAAAAGCGCCGATTCTTTTTTCACGTCGTTCATTACCACCCGTTCCTGGGTCCGCTTGACGAAATATACGACGGCGCTCATCAGGGAACCCTCCTTCTCCAGCAGAGGCTCGGATTTCAGCAGGGTCTGGCCCGTCCGGTCCCCCCGCCGCTCCACTTCCACAAAAAGCCGGCCGTGCCGGTTGGAGATAAAGGCGGCCCGGCTGGCGCCGGCGGCCGCCATGGTGATTTCCATCAGCCGGAGCAGGAGCTTTCGCACCACAATCTCTTTTGAAACGGCCTGAAGGGCCGCCACCACGGTGACGTAGTCCATCCGTTCCAGGGGCGATACGGCGTTGCGC
>JBMORB010000300.1:0-13265 GCA_049320925.1 Thermodesulfobacteriota bacterium
AAAGCGCTTCGCGCCAGTGCCGGCTGAAAGGCGGCGTCACGGTCACGGTCTGCGCCACGGCCAAGGGGGCCGGCATGATCCGGCCTGACATGGCCACCATGCTCTGTTTTGTGTGCACCGATCTTTCCGCCGACGCGAAAACCCTTTCCGGCATGCTGTCCGTTGCCGTGGACCGCTCCTTTAACCGCATCACCGTGGACGGGGACACCAGCACCAACGACACCGTTTTTCTGATGGCCAACGGCGCCTGCGGGGCCGGCCTGGCCACGGACACCGACCGGAAGAACTTTCAGCAGGCCCTGGATGAGGTGCTGATGGACCTGGCCCGGTTGATGGTCAGGGACGGCGAGGGGGCCACCAAGCTCATCGAGGTGCGTGTGACCGGGGCCCGGTCCGAGGCCGACGCCCGGCGCGTGGCCGACACCGTGGCCGGTTCCAGCCTCGTGAAAACCGCCTTTTTCGGACAGGACGCCAACTGGGGCCGGATACTGGCCGCCGCGGGCCGGTCCGGGGCCGACTTGTCGCCGGACGCGGTGGACATCTTTTTTGACGACGTGCAGATGGTGAAAAGCGGCATGGGATGCGGGCCGGAGGCGGAAAAAAAAGCCTCGGAGGTGCTCAAGAAAGACACCATCGGCCTGCGCATCGACCTGAACACCGGCGGCGCCGGCGAGGCGACGGTCTTTACCTGCGATCTGACCATCGATTATGTGAAGATCAATGCCGACTACCGAACATAAAGCATTCTCCGCCGATAAAGGCGTCATGCGCCTGCAAAAATTTCTGTCCGCCGCCGGGGTCTGCTCGCGGCGGCGGGCCGAGCTTCACATTACCGACGGCCGGGTCAAGGTCAACGACCGGGTGGTCACCCAACTGGGCGCCACCGTGGATCCGGAAAAGGACGAGGTGACGTTTGACGGCACGCGGGTCTCTCTGGCCCGGCGCCATGTTTACATTGCCTTGAACAAGCCGGCCGGATACGTGACCAGTTGCTTTCAGAAGCAGGAGAAAACCGTCATGGAACTGGTGAATGCCGAGCAGCGGGTTTTTCCGGTGGGCCGCCTGGACAAGGATTCCTGCGGCCTGCTATTGCTCACCAGCGACGGCGCTTTACACCAGCGGTTGTCCCACCCCTCCTTTGACCATGAAAAAGAGTATGACGTGACCTGCGCCCGGCCCTTAAGCGATGAAGACCTGGACGCCATGCGCAGGGGCATGGTGATCACCGGCCGCAGAACCCGGCCGGCCAGGGTGCGCCGGCTGTCTGACGCCCGGTTTCGCATCACCCTTCAAGAGGGACGCAACCGGCAGATCCGGCGCATGGCCGAAATGCTGGGCAACCGGGTGTCTGTGCTGCGACGCATCCGCATTGCCGCCGTCCGCATCGGGCACCTGGCCGAGGGCCGGTGGCGCTATTTAACGGAAGATGAACTCAGGGTGTTGCTGCCGCGGGAGGAAAAGTGAACGCGTTTCCCGTATGGGCCGAGATAGACCTGGGCGCCGTGGCACACAATGTGGCCGCGCTCAAAAAACTGCTTTCTCCGGGATGCCGCCTGATGGCGGCGGTCAAGGCCGACGGCTACGGCCACGGCATCCGGGAAATCGCCGCCACGGCTTTGGAAAGCGGGGCATCGGCCCTGGGCGTGGCCAGAATCGACGAGGCCCTGGTCCTGCGCGGTCACGGCATTGCCGCCCCTATTCTGGTGCTGGGCCCCACGCCCGCCGACCGCTGCATGGAACTGCTTCGCCACGACCTTGCGCAGACCGTGTGCGGCCTGGCCGAGGCCGAGGCATTGTCCCGGACCGCTGCCGCCGCCGGATCGAGGGCGCGGGTTCATGTTAAAGTGGATACCGGTATGGGCCGGCTGGGCATCAATGCCGTGGATGTGGGCCGTCCCGGTGCTCCGGAGACGGCCGTACGGGAATCTCTGGCGATCATGGATCTGCCGGGACTGGACGTGGAGGGGGTCTTTACCCATTTTGCGTGCGCGGACAGTGCGGACAAAACCCATGCCCGGAAACAGTTTGAACGCTTTTCCGACCTGCTGAACAAGTTGAAGGCCGCCGGCAGGACCGTGGCCATCCGGCACGCGGCCAACAGCGCGGCCCTGATCGACATGCCGGAAACCCACCTGGACATGGCGCGGGCCGGCATCGCCATCTACGGCCTTTACCCGTCGGCCGATATCGACCGGCGAAAAATAACGCTTCTGCCGGCCATGTCCTTTAAAACGCGCATCGCGCAGATCAAGCGCGTGCCGGCCGGGTTTACCGTCAGTTACGGGGCCACTTATGTCACGCCCGGACCCACCACTTTGGCCGTGGTGTCGGTGGGATACGCCGACGGGTTTGCCCGGCTGCTCTCTTCGCGGGGCTTCATGCTGGTTTCCGGCCGGCGGGTGCCGGTGGTGGGCCGGGTATGCATGGACCTGACCATGCTGGACGTGGGCGCAGTACCGGAGGCGGCCGTGGGCGACGAGGCCGTGATCTTCGGCTCCCAGAAAGGGGCCTCCATCGGCGCGGACGAGATCGCCGACGCCCTTGGCACCATCAGCTACGAGGTGGTCTCCTCCATAGCAGACCGGGTGCCCAGGATTTATCTGGGGGCAGAGAAGTAAATTGGCCAATTTCCGCGTTGCGCCGAACCCTTCGTTATTGCGGCGCACGGCCAGCACGCAGCGTTCCTCAAGGTTTGTGAGGCATTGGAACTGAAGATGTTGCTTCGCCGCATGAGTTGGCTTTTATAACGCCCTCTTACCTGCCCCTTCTGTCTGGCCGTATCTGATGTGAAAAGCCGGAATCCAGCGCGACCCCGGAAACCTGCCACGCGGATTTTTCCGTACTACAGCTTAGCCTTGATCTCCTGCCAGAAATCCTTGACCCCCTCTTTCCAGCCGTCGATGTAGGTTTTTACAAACTCGTTGACGCACACCGGGTCGCTGCCCACGGCATAGTCCATGATGTCATCCTGGGCAATGACCCTGGCAAAATAGTCGCCCAGGACCCGGTCCTGGGTGGGTTTTTCGTCCGGCACCCAGCGCAGGGCGTATTGAAGGTCGTCATAGTGAGCGTTCTTGGCCCACTTCACCCCGTCCTTGCGGCCCACGTCATAGTAGTTGTTTTCCGACTGGGATTTTTCCTGCCGAAGCCGCTCAATGATGGCTGACTGGTCCAGCTCCTGCTGAATTCTGGACTGAAAATCCTCTTTTTTTTGGATCAGCGTGGAGATGGCCCTTTGAAAAACATTAGAAAAATTAAATGAATCACGCCACTTAGACATTTTTTCATACAAGTCTTCAGGAACGCTTATGGTAATCTTTCGCGCCATACTGCACCTCCTTTTGGTTAAGTGCTTTTTGATATCAGCGTATTATAAAAATCAATACGTGTCAATAGAATAAGGCGGTGTTGTGTCTGTGGTGTTTTGGGTAACCGGATTTTTTTGTATGATGGCCTGCGCCTGACCTGAGATATTTTTAGGCCCGGCCCCAAATAAAGGGGGGTTGTCGCAACCATTTTATGTTACACTCAAAAATCAAATCAGCTTCCGGAGCAATAAACCAATTAAGGACGACGCGAAATTCAAATGGACCAGGATACCAGCCATACAGATACCGCTTTTCATCCCGCTGGGGCGGACGCGACAGCAGAAAACCAAACGGCTGTCGATATTGACCCATGGGATATTTCACAGTTCCAGGTCCCGGTAGAAAAGGACAAAATCCGTTTTCATGACCTGGACCTGCCAAACAAGCTGATGCATGCCATTTTTGACCTGGGCTTTACCTACTGCACGCCCATTCAGGCACAGGTTCTGCCCAGCACTCTGGCGGGGCGGGATGCCTTTGGCCGGGCCCAGACCGGCACCGGCAAAACCGCCGCTTTTCTGATTTCCATTCTTACCCACCTGCAAAAAAATCCCTTGCCGGAGAAACGAAAACCGGGAACACCCCGGGCGTTGATCCTGGCCCCCACCCGGGAGCTGGTCGTGCAGATCGCTGAAGAGGCCCGGCAACTGGCAAAATACAGTGAAGCGCAAATCGTTCCTGTTTTTGGTGGGATGGAGTTCAAGCAGCAACAGGACCGCCTGTCCCGGGGGCCGGTGGATATTGTAGTGGCCACGCCGGGGCGGCTGCTGGATTTTTCCCGGCGCAACCGGGTGGTGTTAAAACAGGTGGAAATCCTGGTGATTGACGAGGCCGACCGAATGCTGGACATGGGGTTTATTCCCGATGTGCGTAAAATCATTTACGCCACGCCACAGAAGGGAAGCCGCCAGACCCTGCTGTTCAGCGCCACCCTCACCGAAGCCATCACCCGCCTGGCCGCCAGCTGGACCCGGGACCCGGTTTCCGTGGCGGTGGAGCCGGAGCAGGTGGCCGTGGCTTCCGTGGACCAGGTGGTCTATATCGTCACCAGCCAGCAGAAATTCGCCCTGCTCTACAACATCATCGTCCGGCAGGACCTGCGCCGGGTGCTGGTTTTCTGCAACCGGAAGGACGCTGTCAGCCGGCTGGCCGAAAAAATGACACAATACGGCCTGCCCTGTGAAATCCTTACCGGCGACGTGCCCCAGCAGAAACGGTCCCGCCGCCTGGAGGAATTCAAGTCAGGAAAGTTACGGGTGCTGGTGGCCACGGATGTGGTGGCCCGGGGCATTCACATTGAAGCCATGGACCACGTGGTCAACTTCGACCTGCCCCACGACCCGGAAGACTATGTTCACCGCATCGGCCGTACCGGCCGTGCCGGCGCCACCGGCACATCCATCAGCTTCGCGGACGAACGGGACTCGTTCTACATTCCCGACATCGAGGATTTCATGGAGCGCCCCCTGCCCTGCACCGAGCCGGATCCCGACTGGCTGGAACTGCCCCCGGCGCCCGGCCGGAAAAAACCCAGGCCCCGCCGCAGAAGAGACTCTCGGGCGGGTAGTGCGAAACAAGCTTGAACGCGGCCGTCCGGGTCTGAGGTGACTGTATCCGGACAAATCAGGACTGCGCGGTCCACCATCAATAAGCCATTGGCTCCCCACCACCATCAAAGGCCAAACAAAGCCGCCGCGTTGCCGCCCATCAGCGCCGCCTTTGCATCGCTGTCCAGTCCGGCGGCATCAATTTCTTTAAAATAGCGGGACGGCGGCAGCAGGGGAAAGTCGGAGCCGAACAGCAGCCGGTTTTTACCTGCCAGCCGGCAGGCCACGGCGTAGATTGCCGGATCGTAAAGATAGGGAGAGGCGGCGGTGTCAAACCAGAGGTTTTTCAGCACGTTTTTCGCTTCCCGCTTGAGCAGGTTGAAAAAAAAGAGCCCTCCGCCCCAGTGGGCCAGAATGATGCGGTTCTCCGGAAAGGTCTTGGCCAGGTTGTACATCTGAAGGGCCGAGATCGGGGTTTTGCCGGGATACAGGTGGCCCACCGGCTCGTTGGTGTGAATCATCACGGGCCTGCCCGCGTTGCGGCAGACCTCCATGACGGGGGCCAGATGTTTTAATGCCTCCTCATCGATGCCCGAAAGGTAGCAGGCCAGTTCACCCGCGCCGTAAAGCCCGGCCTTCAGGCACCGCTCCACCTCCAGGGCCGCGCCCGGCGCGTAGATGTCCACGCAGCAGAGCCCGGCCAGCCGGTTCGGATAGCGCTGCTGGGATTCGATGATATAGTCGTTGTGGCGGCGGACCAGGTCGGGGTTCTGCCAGGGGAAACCGAAGGTCACGGCCATGTCCAGGCCCTCCCTGTCCAGGCAGGCCACCAGGTCATCGGCGCCGGACAGTTTGGACTTGTCCGATTCATACAGCAGCTTGAAGGCCCCCTCGCTGTTAAAAAAGGGGTTGCGGTCTTTTCTGACTGTATCGGGGAAAATATGGGTGTGGGCGTCGATGATCATGGGTCACTCCCCTTGCCTTTCCATGATTTATAAAAAACAACCCGCCTGTTTCAGGGCCGGTTCGGGCTATACGTTGAACCGGATGTTCACGATATCGCCGTCGGCCATTTCATAGGTTTTGCCCTCCAGCCGCACCGTGCCCCGCTTGCGGGCCTCGGCATAGCTGCCGGCGTCGACAAGGTCGCTGTAAGCCACCACCTCGGCCCGGATAAACCCTTTTTGCATGTCCGAATGGATGGTGCCCGCGGCCTCCGGCGCCAGAGCGCCTTTTTTGATGGTCCAGGCCCGCACCTCGTCTTCACCTACGGTAAAAAAGGAAATCAGCCCCAGCATGGCATAGGAGCGCCGGATGGCCCGGTGAATGGCCGGTTCGTCGATGCCGAACTCCCGCAGAAACTCGGCGGCCTCCTCATCCGCCATGCGTGAAATTTCGTGCTCCAGCTTGCCCCGCACCACCATCAGCTCCAGCCCGGCGGGCGGCGTGCCGATGGGCAGGGCCGTGTCCTCCTCGTCGTTGTTGATCAGCACCAGCAGCGGTTTGGCCGACAGCAAAGAAAAGCCACGCAGCAGGGGCGCCGCGGCAATCTCCGGATGGGTCCTCACCGGCGTGCCGCTCTCCAGCAAGGCCTTGACCTGATCCATCAGGGCCGACTCGTGGGGGTCGGGCTTCTTGCCCCGCCTGGCGTCGGCGGCCATGCGCTCCAGCCGCTTTTCAATGACCAGAAAATCGGCCACCATCATGTCCTCGTCCATCGAGGCGATGTCTTTATAGGGCGCGGGAGCAGGCAGGCCGGGCATCGGGAAGTTTCGCACCACGTGAATCAGGGCGTCGCAATCGGAAACCGCCTTCCACTGGAGATCTTTCTCCTTTTCCCCGGCGGTTCGGCCCAGGCAGTACTCGATCTGGGCGTAAATGGTCTTGCGCGGGTTGTACATGCGGGAAAGCAGGTCCACGCGGCCGTCGGGCACACGAATGGCCGCGATGCGAAGGTCGCCTTTGTGGCCGCTGTCCGGGCCGCTTTTTGTCAGGGCCTCAAAAAGGGTTTTTTTGCCAGCGCCGCCTTTCCCGATCAATCCCAGTTTCATAATACCCTCAACCTGTCCGTTCCGTTGTTTACCGATAGTCGAGCCCGCGCGAATCCGGACCGCATACGCACTATACCACATTTGGCCGGGCCGCCAAACGGGCTTTTCCGCTACCGCCGCCAGGGGCAGTCGGCCTGTTTGCAGACGGGACAGGGGAAGGACAGGGGAAGGGCCTGGGCCGTGACCACGGCCGCGGAAATCGACTTGGAGGGCACCATGGCGCCGGTGGCCAGAACACGGACATCGATGGCGCCGGGATTGAGAAAAGCGGACAGGGCCTGCTGGCCGGCGGCCAGGGGCCAGTCGCAGTAGCCGGGGCTGAAGCGCCTTGAACACGCCAGGTTCCGGGTCGCGCACCATGTCCGGAGTTCCTGCTCCACGTGGTCGGCGGCCCGCTCGACCATCTCCGATCCAAGGCCGTCGAGCACGTACGACTCAAAAAGCCCGGCTTCCGCTTTCAGCCGGTCAAAGGCATGACCCAGCGTCAGGACAAAGCAAAAAAGATCCCACGGCTTGCGGGCCTGCCGCACCACATGGGCCCACCGGGGGCTTTGAACGCTCACCGGACCGGCGGAAAACGCCCCGCCTCCCCATTCGGTGACGGGCGCCGGTTTTCCCAGGCCGGCCATGGCCACCGCGCCGATGCCCCCGGACAGGATCTTTACGATCCGGCCGGCCTTTTCCCCGGAAGGAAGGTTTTCCGGGCCGTAACCGATCCGGCCCGCCACCGGCGCCAGATAGTCTTCGGCTGCCAGGGGCAGGCCGAAGGCCTCCGGGCCGAGCCCGGTATAACGGAAGCCGGCGTCAAGCGTTGAATCATCGAAAAGCGTCATCTAAATTATGGCCATCTCGAAAAATTAAATTTTTTCATTCCAGAAGACCACTGTTGTCCAAAAACGGTTTTAACCATGGCGACACATCTTTTTGTTTATCCAGATCGAAATCGCTATCGATATCGATATCGATATCGAATTTAATGTAGGGTGAGTCTTTAAAAAATTATTCTCTCTCTTTCCTTTATCCGTGTACTTTTCTTGCCGCCGGGAAAAGCGCCAAAAGAAGCACGGCCTGGCCTTCGGCTTCCTTCGCCAAGTGGCCATGTTCCTCTTTGCGTCCTTTGGGTCTCTGCGGTGAATGTGTTTTTTCGAGGTTCTCTTATGCCAGCTGCTTTGCCGTGGCAATGGTCAGCACCCGCCGGGTCTCGTCCGGAATGGTGATCACGTTTTCCGCGTAGCCGTCGGCCCCCATTTGCCGGGCCAGTTCCGGGTCAAAGGGCGCGCGCCCCACCAGGATCAGGGTGTCGGGAAAAGACCGCTTCACCTGCTCGATCAGGCGGTTCATGTTTTCCAGGGTGGTGGACATCATGGTGGATAGGGCCACGATCTCGGGCCGCTCCGCTTCGATGGCTTCCAGGAAAGTTTCGTTGGGGACGTTTTTTCCCAGGTCGGTGACGCGGAACCCGCACGCCTCCAGCACAGCGGCCACGATGTTTTTGCCCATGTCGTGAACATCGCCCTCCACCACGCCGATGACGATGCCCGGCGCTTTCCGGCCGGCGGCGTCCGGAAAGCGTTCCTTTAAAAACGCGGTGCCCATCCGATAGGCGTCGATGGCCAGCAGAAAATCGGGCAGCGCAAAGGTTCCCTGCTTGAAGTTCCGTCGGGCCTGTTCAATGCCCCGGTTAAGGGCGTCCAGCAGGGTATCGGCTGTGTTCTGCTCCTGCAGGGCGGGCAGCAGAGACATCAGCTGACCGGTGTCGCTGGCGCAGACCGATGTTTCAACAAGATCAAGCTTGGAGGGTTGGCTCATGATTATTTTCTCCCGTGGGTTTTGGCCGCGTGAATCAGGGCAAAGGCGTTGGTCAGGCTGATGTTGGGGGGATACTCGCATCCCGGGGACAGGATATAGCCGCCGCCCGGCGCCAGGTCGTCGATGTGGCGTTTGCACTCGTCGATCACCTCCTGGGGCGTCCCGTGAACCAGCAGCGGCGTGGGCACGTGGCCCATGAGGGTGATGCGGTCGCCGTACTTCTGTTTGAGCTCCCTGCGGGACGCGCAGTCGTCGGGCAGGTCGGAAAAATTGATCAGGGCCGGGTCCATGGAGCGGATCTGGGCGTCAAAATAAGGAGCGTGGCCGCAGTTGTGAATGGCCACGATCCGGCCGGTGGATTTGATGGCCCGGCTGATCTCGCGGGCAAAAGGGCCTTCGATCTCTTCCCACAGGTCCTTGGGCAGGCCGCTTCTGGAGGCAAACAGGGTGTCGATGGCAATGGCCGGCACCCCGGCCTCGCACTGGGCCAGCACAAACTCCACCAGCACTTCGGTGATGGTGTCGCAGGCGGCTATCACCTCCTTTGGATAGAGGCGGCACTCCTTGAACAGGTTTTCCGCGCCCCGCATCATGGCCAGAATGCCCAGGGGCCCGAACACGAAACCCGACACAATGGCGCCCATCCTCACCTTTTCCACCACGAGGCGGCACAGCTTGACGAACTCCTTCATGCGGGTGGCCTCGGAAAATTTGATGGGCTTCAGGGCCCGGTACTGGTCGTGGTGGGTAATGATCGGGTTCTTGTAGTCCGGCATGGGAGTTGAGTTGAGCGGATAAATAATGGACTGGCCGAAGTCGGCGGCCTCCACGGAGAGGTCCAGCAGCAGCACAATGGCGTCACCGCCCACGAATTCATACCCGTCCAGAAAGACCTGGGCCGTCTTTTCCGCGTTCAGCGCGTAATCGGGAAACGTGATGCCCGATATCTGGCGGGCCCCGGCGCACAGAATGGGCGACACCGGCACACGGTCCGGCTCCTTGTGGCGGATGGTTGTCAGCATCCGTTCAATGCCGGTCAGGGTCTGAAACCGCCCCCGAAAACTGGCGACCCCGGCCAGTGTATCCAGCAGGGGGTCGGGGATCATGGCCAAAGGGGGAATTTGCCGTTTTTTGAGAGAAAGACCCACTTGCATCAGGCTCATGGCGAATCCTTTCGTGGGAAATTAAAAGTGATACGTTGTACTTTAAACGGGCGGTGCGAATATGTCAAGGTCAAAACCGGACCGGAAATGACGGTTGCAAAGACGCCGAACATATTATATTGAAATGTAAAATAAACATTCGCCCTGCCACCGGAGAAACCATGAAAAAGCAGATCGGTTTTGCCGAAGCCCTGGAACTGACCTTTTCCAGCATATCTCCCCAGGAAACTGAAATCCTCGGGCTGGACCAGTTAACCGACCGGGTGCTGGCCGAAGACGTGGTGTCGGCGGTGGACAGCCCGTCGGTGAACGCCTCGCTCAAGGACGGATATGCGGTCCGGTCCTGGGACGTTCAGGCCGCGGCTGAAAACACCCCGGTTTTTCTTGAACTGGCCGGCAATGCCACGGCCGGTGTTTTGACGTCTCTGCGCGTGGAGCCGGGCCGGGCCATCCGGATCACGACGGGAGCGCCGTTGCCCGACGGGGCCGATGCCGTGCTGGCCGAGGAGTTTGCCTCCCTTTCCGGGGACCGGCTGACCTGTTGCAACACGGCCGAACCCGGCAGAAATATTCTCAGAAAAGGAACCGACATTCGAAAAGGACAGACCGTCGCGAAAAAATTTGACCGGGTCACCCCGCCTCTGGTGGGGCTGCTGGCAACCGCGGGCCTGGACCGGGCCGCTGTTTTTAAAAGCCCGCGGGTGTGCGTCATGGCCACGGGCGACGAGGTGGTGGCGCCGGGAAAACCCCTGCCCGAGGGCAAGCTCTACGCCAGCAACATCTCGGAAATCTGCGCGTGGCTCTCCCAGCACCGGATTGAGAGCCGGGTCTGCTTTGTCAAAGACACTGAGGCGGCGGTGATTTCCGCTATCCGCCGGGAGATCGGCCACGCGGATGTGTTTATTTCCAGCGGCGGCATCTGGGGAAGCGAAAAAGACCTGATGCTCAAGGTGCTTGAATCGCTTAACTGGAAGGGTATTTACCACCGGGTTCGCATGGGGCCGGGCAAGGCCATCGCTTTCGGCTTTCTGGAAAACAGGCCTTTTTTCTGCCTTCCCGGCGGGCCGCCCTCCAACGAAATGGCCTTTTTACAGATCGCGCTTCCCGGCGTGTTGAAAATGAGGGGCCACCAGCGGCCCCGGTTCCCGGTCGTCACGGCCCGGCTCGCCGAAACCGTCCACGGGGAGGGTCACTGGACCCAGTTTGTCCACGCCGCGGCGCAAAAACAGGCCGGTGAATTGATTGTGGTCCCCCTGCAGCAGAAAAGCCGCCTGCAAACCATGGCCGGCAAGAACGCCCTGATCTGCATTCCCGAAGGGACCGAGGAGTTGCGCGCCGGCACCCTCATCGAAGTTCAACTGCTCGATACCCGGGTTCTGCGGGAGGAATAGGATTTTTGAATCGCCGCAGGGCGCGCTTCTTTGGACGCTTTTCCTGGCGCCAAAGAAAACTGCCCGGAAAAACAAGGCATGCGTCATGCCGGGCCACGACCCGGCATCCCGTAACTGATGTCTTGCCCACCTTGCCGCCCGGCCTCACTGGACCCCGGCTCGCAGGCCGGGGTGACGGAAGCCGGAAAAGCGGCTTTTTGATTTCGATACCGATTTGGATGGTGATGCCTTCCTTCATGATTCAACATTCCCTGTTGGATATTGGATATTCAACCCCGTCCCTCCAGGCACCATCTTCGTAAACCTCGTGCCCTTCGTGTTGAAAAACGGCCGGCCGACTGAGCCGGCAGGGTGTTTGAACACGAAGCTCACGAAGACTTGGAAGAACACGAAGAAGTTTTTTCAGGCGCTGCCCTTGCCGCAAGACAGGCCATCCGGAAATAGCCCGCTTTCCGAATATCGGGATCGGGATCGAAAAAGATTAAGCGCAAAAACAAGGCTGGGTTTTGTCGATACCGATAGCGATACCGATTTTGATAACAGCCTTACCGGTTTATAGAATCCATCCATACCGGGTCCTCAACTCATTTATATTTTCTATTTTACTTATCAATGTTCTCTATGAAAAGATGTTCCCGTGTATTTTGCACCGCCGGCTTGGCCGTCCGGAAGCAGGCGGAATACCCTGTTTAAAAAAGGAAGGAACATCAATGCAACAGAAAAACTGGTTTGCCACCCGCTGGGGGGTGATCGGCGTGGGCGCTGTCATCGGCGTACTGGCGCCGCTGCTTCAGAAGCTGGGAAACCCCGGCAACATGGGCATCTGCGTGGCCTGCTTCGAGCGCGACATTTCCGGCGGCCTGGGCCTTCACCGGGCCGACGTGGTGCAGTACATGCGGCCCGAGATCATCGGGTTTGTGCTGGGATCGCTGGTGGCGGCGTACCTGTTTAAAGAGTTCCGGCCCCGGTCCGGATCAGCCCCTTTTGTACGGTTTGTGCTGGGCGCGTTTGCCATGATCGGGGCGCTGGTGTTTCTGGGGTGCCCGTGGCGGGCCGTGCTGCGGCTGGCCGGCGGCGACGGCAACGCCATTTTGGGCCTGCTTGGCCTGACCTTCGGCATCTGGATCGGCACCCGGTTTCTCAAAAGCGGTTATAACCTGGGCCGCTCACACAGAACCCACACCAGTGCCGGATGGATGCTGCCCCTGGTCATGCTGGGGTTTCTCGTTTTGATGCTGATCTTTCCCCAGGTTTCAGGAGAGGCCAAAAGCGGAGTTCTGTTTTACAGCCTTAAAGGACCGGGGGCCGCACACGCGCCGCTGCTGATCTCCCTGGCTGTGGGGCTGGGCGTCGGTTTTCTGGCCCAGCGCAGCCGGTTCTGCACCATGGGCGCCATTCGCGATACCGTGCTTTTCGGCCAGACCCACCTTTTGGGCGGCGTCCTGGCCCTGCTGGTTGTGGCCTTTGTCGTCAACCTGGTGCTGGGTCAGTTCAAACCGGGTTTTGCCGGTCAGCCCGTGGCCCACACCCTGCATGCCTGGAACTTTCTGGGCATGGCCCTGGCAGGACTTGCCTTTGCCCTGGCCGGCGGATGCCCCGGCCGCCAGCTTTTTCTGGCCGGTGAAGGCGACGGCGATGCCGCCGTGTTTGTCATGGGCATGATCGTGGGCGCGGCCTTTGCCCATAATTTCGGCCTGTCCAGCTCACCCGCCGGTCTTGGCCCCCACGGCGTTGCCGCGGTGGTGGTGGGCTTTGCCGTCTGCCTGTTTATCGGGTTGACCATGAGAAAAAACATCGCATAAGAGAGGTGTAAATATGGCTGCAACTGTTGACGCAAGAGGGCTTTCCTGTCCCCAGCCGGTGATTTTGACCTTGAATGAAATCAAAAACGGAACCGACAACGAAATCGTCGTGCTGGTGGACACCGACACGTCCA
>JBMORB010000301.1:0-12992 GCA_049320925.1 Thermodesulfobacteriota bacterium
AAAACGGGCCATTCGGAACCCGAATGCCTGCCAGACCTTGAGAATCGGCCGGTTGGACAGCTGAGTTTCAAAATCCATCAGGTCCGGCAGGCCCGGTTGCACGGATGCCCGGTTGCCGGCAAACCGGCGGGTCACGGCGGCATGTAAAAGCGACACATAGGCGCCGGGTGTTTTTGGAGAAACCGCTGTCAGCCCGCTTCCCCACAACTCTTTTCCGGTCTGCTTCATAAAAAGCCGGTGTTTTCTATATCCCAGAAAACCGCACACCCCGCCCCCTGTTTCAGCCACCAGCACCTCGTCCGCCATGATATTGCTGCAGCAGTTGGCGGCCCAGGCCTCGTGCATGGCCCTCACGTTTTCCTCTAAAAGCCAGGGGTCCCGGTTGAACCGGGACTGAAAACCGGCGGTGCGGGCAAGCGTTAAAACCGCTTCCCGATCCGCGTCTTCATACAGGCGGATGGAATGCCGGCACCGGAAGTCCGGCACCCGCATCCTGCCGGGCTGATAAAGCCAGGTCACCAGGGTATCCATCAACAGAAAACCGCTCTTTTCAAGGGCATGAATTACGGCGAAATTGTCGCCGAACACCCGGCAGGCAAGGTGTTGAATACCGTTCCTGCGGGCCTCGGCAAGGACCGTGTCCAACAGTTTTTCCGCGGTCCGATATGAAACCGCTGCCTTCGCGGGTGGCAAAGAAACCGGCCACAACCGACCCATTTTTCTGCCGAACCGGTCGCTGTCCCACGGCAGATGCTGAAAACCGGCAAGCCCGACGGGCATGCCGTTCCACAGAGCGGCCCAGAGAAAAAGAGGGCCCTGCGCATACTGGTTCCAGACCTCTGCGGCAACAACAAGCCGCCTCTTTTTACGGTCAGTCCCGGGATAATGGCGATAGGGATTATGCTCATCAAGAGCGATAATCTGCTCTATGATCGTCCTGTCGTGTTCCGTCAGCGGCATGATTTGCAACGACATGAACGTCAAACCCTCCAAAAAAGAGTTGTTCTGTGCTTCCTGTCAATATATGTTTACCCTGCGGGTACAAGACGGCTTCGGCAATCAAAAGCTCAAAATTTGACCGCACCGCACTTTGTACATTAATATAACCATTGCGGCGGGTTGTAAACAGTCAGGCACAGGGGCGCCATCTCACCACATGATAAAAAACATACTGGTCACCGGCGGGGCCGGATATCTGGGAACCGTACTCTGCGAAAAACTTTTGGATAAAGGGTTTGCCGTTGTCTGTCTGGACCGGCTCTGGTTTGGGAAGGGGCCGATCCGGCATTTAAGGGACAACCCCCACTTTTCCCTGGTACAGGCAGACATCCTGGATATGGACGCGCATTCGAATATATTCACCGATATCGGGGCGGTCATCCACCTGGCCGGCCTGTCCGACGACACCTCCGCCGACCTGGACAGGGAACTGACACGGGCCGTCAATTATGAAGGGTCTTTGAACCTGGCCCGCAGGGCAAAAGCCTGCGGCGTAAAAAAATTCCTGTTTGCCTCCACGTGCAGCGTGTACGGCGCCAATGGGGACAGCATGGTAAACGAGGCATCTCCTTTGCAGCCCCTGTCCTGGTACGCACGCTTGAAAGCCGATGCGGAAAAAGAGATTCTGGCCCTTGCCGACAGCGATTTTTCCCCGGCTGCGCTGCGGCTGGCCACCCTGTATGGCGTTTCCCCCCGCATGCGGTTCGACCTGGCTGTAAACCGCATGGCCCTGCATGCCTGCGCCGCAAAAACCATCTCCGTATTCGGTGAGGGCACCCAGTGGCGGCCTTTTCTGCACGTGGCCGATGCCGCCGACGCCTTTGTCCACTGCCTGAACCTGCCCGACGAGGCCCTGTCCGGCAGAACATACAATCTGGGGGCCACCACCGGGAATTACAGAATCATGGATGTGGCCCGGCTGATTCAAGAACATGTGCAAGACGCTTGCATCAGTATGGTGCCCGAAGCGCCGGACCGGCGAAGCTACCGGGTTGATTTCGAAACAATCGCCCGGCAGAACTGGCATCCCGAATATACCATTGAAAAGAGCCTGCCGGAACTGCTGGCCGCCATACGGTCGACTTCCGATCCTGGTGACGCCCGGTATTACAACCTGGATACCATGCAAACGATGCTGCAGACACCTGCCATTGAAAACGGTGTGCCGGTCCGGACCACGGCCCTGCCCCTTTGTGTCCCTTTTATCGGTCCGGAAGAGGAGGCCGAGGTACTGGCCGTCCTGCGCTCCGGCTGGCTCACCCGTGGTCCCCGAACAACAGCACTGGAAGACCGGATGAAAAACTTTCTGGGGTGCGGCCATGCCATCTGTGTCAACTCCTGCACCGCGGCCCTGCATGTGAGCCTGGCGGCACTGGGCATCGGTAACGGCGATGAAGTCATCACATCGCCGGTTACATGGCCTTCCACCGCCAACGTCATTGTTCACACCGGGGCCACGCCTGTGTTTGCCGACATCGATCCGGCCACTCTCAATATTGATGCACGGGAGATAGAACAAAAAATCACAGCCCGCACCAGGGCCGTGATTCCCGTTCACATGGCCGGCCGGCCCTGTGCAATGGATGACATTCACGCCCTGGCCAAACGCCACGGCCTGTTTGTGATAGAAGACGCGGCCCATGCCGTCGGCGCTGTTTACAAGGGCAGAAAGATCGGCACCCTCAGCGACACCACCTGTTTCAGCTTTTATCCCATCAAGAACATGACCACCGGCGAAGGGGGGCTGGTGGCCACCGACAGCGATGACCTGGCAAAAAGAATAAAGATTTACGGCCTGCACGGCATCGACACTGATGCCTGGCAACGGCGGGAGCACGGCTCCCAGGCCTTGGGGAATGTGGTTTTCCCTGGATTCAAGTACAACATGAGCGATATTCAGGCGGCCATCGGCCTCCCCCAACTGGACCGGCTGGAATGGGCCATTGAGCAGAGAAAAAGCATCTCCGAACGTTACGATGCGGCGTTTGCCGGGCTGCCGGCCATCTCCCTGCCCCGGGCCATCGACGGGATTCAGGAGGCCTATCACCTCTATATTATTATTCTGAATATTGAAAAACTGACGATTGACCGGGACCAATTCCGCAAGGCCCTGCTGATGGAAAATATTCACACCGGCGTCCATTTTCGGCCTCTGCACCAGCAGCTCTATTACCGGGACCGTTTCGGGTTTAAAAAAGAGGATTTTCCCCATGCCGCTTATATCGGGGACCGGATCGTCTCACTACCCCTGTATCCAAAAATGACCGGGCGGGACGTGGACACGGTGATTCAGGGCGTTACCCGGCTGATCCATTTCTATCAAAAAAAATAATTCCATAACACCCCGGGGTTGAATGAGCGACAACGGGACGAGCAACAGCGACATCATCATGCCCATAAACACAGCAACTGTAATCCCGTTGAAAAAACATGCCGTCTATGTGGTGATGACGGGGCTGCCTTTTCTGATGTTCCACTGGATGATCCCCTTTGTCAGCGACCTCGCACCGGGAATCGACTATATCCGTTACCATGTGTGGCCCCAGGCGGACATGATGTTTTCCATCCATTCCGGCTCCTTTCCCTTGTATGTTCACTGGGTCAACGGCGGCATGCCCGGTGTTTCAATCGTCGGGCAGGCCGGGGGCTATCTTCCGTTTCCCTACCTGCTCTCCCTGCTGCCCGGCTATGGAACGGGTTACGCCCTGCAATGGAACATCCTGCTGGATTTTGTCTGCATTGCCGCTGCCCATATCGTACTGTTCAGGTTCCTGCGAAAAACCGGGCAAAACACGGGAGTTGCCTTTTTCATCAGCATGATCACGGTTTACTCCCCGCGTATTCAGCTCTCCTTTTTTTACGGCGCGGCCCTGGACACATGGGTCGGCCACATTTTTTTGTGCAGCGCCATCGGCTTTTATTACCTGCAACCCGGCCGTTGGAAAGGCCCCCTGCTGGTCATTGCCTCGGCCTGCTGGGTGGTCTGTTCAGGCTATCCCGGAGAGGTTTACTACGGCATGCTGACGGCCGCGCTGTTCACCCTTTTTCTGCCGTACTGCATGCCATGCGAATCGGGCAACCCCCCGTTTAAAAACGTTCTGCCGTTCTGGATCAAAACAGGAGCGTTTATTGCCACGGCCATTCTGCTCTCCTTCGCCTACCTGCTGCCCCTATATGTTGATACGGTGAAAAACGTGCTTTTCCCTCACCAGAGTTATGACCAGATCTGCTATCATCTCGACACGCCCGTCGGCATTATCAGCAATTTTTTTCTTCCTCTGCGATTTTTTTACGCCGCCGGGTTTGCCGGCACACCCCTCTATCTGGCAGTCATGCTGACGCCGGTTCTGTTTGCTTTTCGGCTCAACATACCAAAAGCCATATGGCTGATCTGGGCAGCGGCCATTCTCATCGGCCTGCATGCCATGGGTCCTGAAACGCCGGTCCACCGTCTGGCCTGGGAACACCTGCCCCTGGCCGCATCCGTCAGGGCGCCGGCGCGTATCCTCATGATGTTGCCCATGCTGTTTGTTCTGGTTCTGATATGGCTTTTCCATGAAGAAAAAGCCGCAGCAAAAGGTTCCGTTCTCAGACGGCCGCTTTTTCTGATTGCCGGATGCGCCCTGGTCCTCACCGTGGCCTATATTACAGCCATGCCGGAAACGGTCCGGCTCGACCTGCACACCATGTCTCTGGCAAATCTCAGGCGCATTCCACCATTGACGGAGCCATTGACCATTTTCCTGGGACTTGGGTGTCTGGCCATTGCGGCTGTTTACTCGCTTCTGCCCGCCATACGGAAAAAAGCAGTGCTGCTTCTGTGTGTCATCGGCTGCCTGCATATCGTTACAATTTTCAGATACAGTTCCCTGCCCATCAAGCCAATAGAAAAAAACGACATCCGTACCTACGAACGGATCGCGTCTGAAAAAGCTGAAACCCTGCATGGCTTTCCCGGCTACCTCTACACCAGCGGACAAAGTATCTACATGGATGCGGTGACCCAGATTGAAAACTACATGCTGGAGCCGTTTCTGGGGAAAATCTATAGAAAATGGACCTCTGTCAACAGCAGGGATGACGCGTACGCACTGTTAAAAAAAGACCGGAAAAGCGACGAGGCGGTTGTGGAGAATATGCCGGCGCGGCCCACGGCCCCGGAACGAACCGAAGGGATGCAGGCAGTGGCCGATACGGTCGAGCTGACCTACAGCTCCTACAACCGCCTGGTGTTTTGCGCTCAGGCGGCCCTGCCATCCGTCTTTTCCACGGCCCTTGCTCACACCGGGTACTGGCGGGCATGGGTCAACGGCAGACCGGCGCCGGTTTACCGGGCCAACGGCTATGCCTGCGCGGTACTCATACCGGCGGGCAAAAGCACGGTGGAGTTCCGTTACTGGAGCGGCGCATCGGTCTGGGGCATGGCCATCAGCTGCGCCACCCTGGCCCTGATCGGGATCCTGATCGGCCTGTTCGGCATCAGGCAAAAAAAGGGAGCTGTCACGGCCGGCCTTGTTTCGGCCATGGCCCTGGCCCTGTTTCTTCTGTGGTACAGCAGCCTTTATTCCGGCAAAAACTTCAACACACGATACACATGGGTATCCCCTCCGGCGGATGCGCCGCAAAACATCGCATTCGGTAAACCCACCCAAACCTGGGGCATGCCCCTGTGGTATCCATACACCCACGGCAGCGAATGCGCGGTGGACGGGGACGTCTCCTTTTATTCATGTTTCGTGGCACCGGAAGGAGAGGCTCCCTGGTGGGAGGTGGATCTGAAGCAGGTCGAAACCATAGATTCCATTGTGATCCATGTCAGCCTGCAGGGAGAGGAATATGATAAAATATTTTCCTACACCGTTGACAATATGGCCCCTGTCTGGCAGGGAGGGATTTCCGTTTACTGGAAAAAACCGGTGATGTTCAACCGCCTGCCCCTGACCGTGGCCACATCAACGGACCATGAAAACTGGGAGGCGTTTCTGATCCGCGATATGGATAAGCGGTTTCCCGTCACGCTGAAAACGACCCATCCCAAACCGGTGCGTTACATACGGATTATCGCGGCGGGAAAATCCCGGCTCTGCTTAAACGAGGTGGAGGTGTACCGGGCCGGTCCCTGACCTGAATATTCACATGACGGCGGCAATTCAATTTCACCGCGAAGACGCAGAGGGCGCAAAGAACGACATGGCCACCCCGCGTAAAACAACAATCGTTTTTCGCTCAGCGAAGCATACGCCTTTGCGCTCTTTGCGCCTTTGCGGTGTAAAAAAGAAAACTGCCAAAATCAAAAACACATTTTTAACATGGGAATAAATTCAATTTTTAGCGGCCCACTCATGACAACAAAGCCTTACAAAATACTGAAGGCGGTTGTCCTCGCCGCCGTCGTGCTGGCGGTATACAGTCCTTCCATACATCACGATTTTATATGGGATGATGATGTCTACGTGACCCGCAACGATACCCTGGCGGATATGGATGGCCTCAAAAAAATATGGCTGAGCCGCGGCGCCACGCCTCAGTACTATCCGCTTACCTTTACATCCTTCTGGATCGAACGTCAGATTTTCGGCCTTGACCCGGCGGTGTTTCACTTTACCAATATCGTGCTGCATGCCGCCAACGCCATTCTGGTGTGGCTGGTATTGACGGCCCTGGGCATCCGCTGGGCCTGGGGAGCGGCCCTGCTGTTTGCCGTCCACCCGGTCAACGTGGAATCCGTGGCATGGATCAGCGAGCGTAAAAACGTGCTCTCCGGACTGTTTGCCCTCGCGTCGCTCCTGCTGCTGGTCCGCCTGTACCTGTCCGGTCAGGCCGATCCGCGGCAAAGGCCCTCCGTTCTGTCCCACAGGCGGGCGGGCTATGCCGCGGCATTGTTCCTGTTTTGTCTGGCCCTGCTGAGCAAAAGCGTGGTCTGCGTTCTGCCGGCCGTTTTTCTGGTGCTGGTATGGTGGAAAGGCGGTTCCGTTGTCCGGAGAATCCCCGGCATGCTGCCCTTTTTTGTGACGGGCGGCATGGCCGCGCTCAACACCGCCCTGATTGAAAAGCATTATGTGGGGGCCTTTGGCCCGGAATGGGACTTTGGCTTTCCGGATCGGGTGCTCATCGCGGGAAGGGCCCTGTGGTTTTACGCCTCAAAACTGATTTATCCTTCGAATCTCACGTTTATTTATCCGCAATGGCGCATCGACCCCGCCGTCTGGTGGCAGCACCTGTTTCCGGCGGCGGCCCTGGCCGTGCTGGTTCTTTTCTGGGTCGTCAGAAACCGTGTCGGCAGGGGGCTGTTTGCCGGTACGGCCGTTTTTCTCATCACCCTCTTTCCGGCCCTGGGGTTTGTCAACTACTATCCCATGCAGTTCTCCTTTGTGGCGGACCATTTTCAATACCTGGCGGGTATTGCCCTGCTGGCGCTGCTGGCGGACGGAGCGTACCGGCTGACGCGCCTTACAGGACCGAAGGCCGCGTACCCGGCCTGCCTGCTCTGGGCCGGCGCGGGCGTCCTTCTGAGCGCAGGCGCCTGGCAGGCCCAGGATAAATATCAAAACCTGCAAACCCTGTGGCAAGACACGCTTGCCAAAAACCCCGGGTGCTGGATGGCCGCAAACAACCTGGGTGGCCTGTTTGTCCGTCAGGGCAGGGCCGACAAGGCGATTTTGTGTTTTGAATCGGCACTTTCCATAAAACCGGACCACCTGAACGCGGCCAACAGCCTGGTGGCCGCGTTCAGCGCCATCGGGGATTATGACAGGGCGGCCAGTGTTTTAAAATCCCTGCTCGAGAAAAGGCCGGACAGCGCCGCCACCATCTGTTACAATCTTGCCTGCCTCTATTCGATCAAGGGGGATGTGAAAACCGCCGCCGAATGGCTTGCCGAGGCAATCAAAAACGGGTTTTCCCTCTGGGAACTGGTTGAATCAGATCCGGACCTGGCCAATCTTCGGAATTCGCCTTATTTTGACGGCATCATGACGCTCAGGCCCGGTGTTTCATCCCCGCCCTGACAGCCGGGAACGGGCCAGCAGGCGAAGCATCACCCCTATGCTGGCCCCCATCTCACCGATCCCCATTCTTGGAACGGCATATAAAATACGACCGGTTGTAATGAAATTCGGACATCTTTAAGAACACAGACTGTCACGAGCGATTTGAGGTGTTTTCTTGTGTCGAACATATTCACCCTTCGGGCGAATCACCCTGGGTGCATCTGCTGTGTTCCAGGCACATGAAAGCACCGTCAAAGAACGGCCAGGCCGGTGAAAAAGGCGACCCGCTACCGGACAAAAAACGGAACCCTGTGACAAAAAACGCCGGCGTCCGGAAGCCCGGTTTCGGCCCATGGCCCGGCCTCTGCCTGTTAGATGAATAACTTTAATATATTATGCTATAAGGGACGGCCGCCACAGACTGGTATGGTTCTTGCGAGACTATATGGATATGCGGTTTATGGTACGCCGCCTTATTGAATGAAAATTACAATATTTATGCTTGACATCAGTTGCGGGTGTTGATAGTTTTTCCCGAAACAGTAAACAGTGTTTGCAGGTACAAATGGAATTTTTACGCCTTCAACCTTTTCTTTACCAAGGAGAGGACTGTTGACCCGATTCTCCTCTCGTCTTTATGAGTTTCCGGGCCGCCGTTTTTTGTGGACGGCGGTCTGCCTGTGCCTGGTACTGGGGTCCGGCGCGTCCGGGTTTGCCGGCATGGCGGTAATGACCGACAACCAGCTTTCCAGGGTGGAGGGCGGCGATATCGTGAAGATCGATATCAGCAACCCCGGCCAGTTCTATGAGACGCCGATTTACAATACCGGCAACGGCGCCGTCATCGGCTACACGAACACCAACAACATCACGGTGATCCGCTTTTCCTCGGACATCTACGTGGAAAACTACGGCGAGCTGGGCGTGATGAAGATGGGTAACTACGTCCGGACCAACGCCGAACTGGGCAACCTGGCCGGCCTGAGGTCGACAGCCCCCCCCATCACTTACGATGGGACCGCCGGCAAAAACCGGCTCAATGCCTCAGACCTGCGTCCCGGCGACATGACCGGCAACCCTTACGTCGGCGTCAGCGACACGGTGGGGGCCTATCCCAACGGCTTTGGCACGACCTACGGACCGGCCTGGACCCAGTGGGACATCAACTGGGAAAAAGTGCGCATGGGCGGAGACGCGGCCAACCCCCTTCAGATTTACGGTATTGTCATCCGGGCCGAGTTTTCCAACTTCGGTACGGCAAGCCAGGAACTGCGGCGCCTGGTGGTGGGCTCCAACAAGCTGTTCGGCTATTCCGGGGCACGGCCACTGGTCACTTCGGGCTGGCTCAACTCGGCCATGGCCGACCTGGACCCGGCGGTTCAGGGAATTGCCGGCAACGCCGTCTTTCAGCTGCAGCGCGACTGCATGATGGACCAGTACTGGCGAATCTCTTCGTACCATTTTAATCCCAACGATCCCACCGATGCCGGCTCGTTTCGCGACTTTTTCTTCAACACCGATCTTACCACGGTCAACGCGGGCAACGGCGATTTTGCCGGCACCTTTTCCATGCAGAACCACGGGTTTTTCATCAGCATGGACCTGACCGACCGCAGGTACTCGGGCTGGAACCTGATCGGCGGGGTCAACGAGTACCAGTTCTGGCCCAACTTTGAAGACGCGGGCGGCAACTATGCCAATGAGATTGCGCATTAATAACGGAGTATAAGGGGTGGCCATGAAACAACGCATCGCCTTTTTCGTGCTGGTCCTGCTGCTGTGTTTCGTCAATGGCGCGCTGGCCCTGAACATTCTCACCGACGACCAGATGACCCGGATTTCGGGCAGTGAGGGCATCACTATCGCGGCCGATGACCTCAAGCTGCTGATAGCGGCCGACAACGCCACCCTGAACCTGAACCCGGACCGGCCCCTTACCGGCAGCGGCACCGGCACCGGCCACTTTCTTAACATCGAGGACGGCGCCGACGCGGGCAGCGTGGCCGTCAGCATCGGCAGCGCCACCGCCGGACAGGCGGCCACCATCGACATGCGCCTTGACCTGGACGTGGCCGACGACGGCACCCGCACCTTTGCCAACCTGGCCCTTTACAACTGGAACGGGGACCTTTACCTGAAGGCCGACCGGCTGGAGGCCAACAACGCCACTCACAGCAATAACTTTCTTTTCGGCCTGAGTGTCGGCGAGATCAACTTTGCCGCCGACGGAACCAACCCGTCCATGTACATGCGGCTCGCGGCCCACGATCCGTCGGGAAGCGGTATTTCCGGGGAACTGGGCATGAAGCTGCTGATCGACGAAATCTCCTTCACCGGTATCAACAACGGCACGGCCCACGGCGTTGGCCTGCTGTTCTGCCAAGAGTTCAACGACAATGCCAGCGCCACCCACCTGGGTCCCTTCTGGAACACCTCCTACTGGCTGGCCAACACCGCCTCCGGCATGTGGACCATGGGCAACCTGGACTATAAACCCCTCACCCTGGACGTTGCAACCTACAGCGGCAATCAGTATATCATCATGACCATTCAGGGCCATTTCACCAAGCGGCACACCTATCCGGACATGGGATCGTCAAATATGGGCAGTACTACCGTGTGGATCTATAACGGAACGCGTTACATTACCAACCCGAACAACGCAACGTGGAATGATGGTGGGACCATTAGGGATGTTAACGCCGCCAACACATGGAACTCCGACCTCGGCGAAGTCCGGCTGGACTTCGTGGAAGCCTATACAAACGGCAGCATCAAGAATATCGGGGGCCTCTCCCTGGAAGACCTGGCCATGGAACGCACCTACATGGTGATAACCCCGGACGGAGATCCTTATCAAGGCCACCCATTCACCACCAACGCCCTGAACCCGGCCGGCAATGAAACCGAACTGCCCCCCCAGTACAGGGACTACTTCAATCCCAATGGCAACGGCATTGTTCCGGTAACATGGAACACCACCTTTTAGAAGCGGCGTAAAGCGCCCTCTTCATGCGGAAGTCTTTTCTCATACCGGTCCTGATTGTTCTGGGAGTGTCCGCCGTCTATGTCCAGACCCTGTCTTTTTCCTTTGTCGGGTTTGACGACCCGGACCTGATCGTCAACAACCCGCGGGTGCGGGCCGGCATCACCGGTGATGGCCTGGCCTGGGCCTTTGGATCGGCCTGGCGGGAAAACGTGTTTTTCTATCCTCTGGCCATCGTCTCCCACATGGCCGATGTTTCCCTGTTCGGGCTCCACGCCGGGGCACACCATCTTTCCAGCCTGCTGTTTCACGCGGCCGCGGCGGTCCTGCTCTTCTTCCTGCTGTCGGCCCTTTCCGGCGCGGCCTGGCGGTCGGGGTTCGTTGCCGGCCTCTTTGCCGTCCACCCCCTGACCGCCGACTCCGTGGCCTGGGTGGCCGAGCGGTCCAACGTGCTGTGCGCTCTTTTCTGGATGGCGACAATGCTGGCCTATGTTCGTTATTGCCGGGCCGGCCGTCGCAAACCCGCCTGGTATCTTTTCTGCCTGGCCCTTTTTATCCTGGCCCTGCTGGCCAAGCCGGTGGCTGTCACCCTGCCGGTGGTCCTGCTTTTAACGGACTGGCTGGTGACAAAACGGTTCACGGGAGGAGACGCGGGCGCCGGCCGGGCCGCCTTTCCCTGGCCGGTGCTGGCCGAAAAAATCCCGTTCTTCCTGCTTGCCGGCCTTCGGGCCATGGCCACCATTATCGTGCCCGTGGCCACCGGCGCCGCGGTGCCCGCTGCCGATACGCCCCTGTCCCTGCGCCTTGCCAATGGCCTTGTCTCGTTCCCGGTTTACATCCGTCGCCTGTTTGCCCCGTATGACCTGTCGGTCTACTACCCTTTTCCTTCGTCGGTTGATCCATGGAAGCCGGCCGCGGCCCTGATAGTGCTGGCCGCCGTCACCGCTGTTCTGTTTCGCCGGCTGACCAGACGTCCCCTGTCCCTTTTCGGGTGGCTCTGGTTTCTGGTCGCCCTGGTGCCCACCCTGGGCCTTTTCCAGTCCGGTCCCTGGCCGGCCATGGCCGACCACTTTGCATATATCCCCATGATCGGCCTGATCATGGCCGTCACATGGGCCGTTCCTGAAACCTGGACGGTCCCCGGCGCACGGCCGGCAAAGGTCCTGGCCGGGATTGCCGTTATCGCGCTTACAGCGGCCGCGACCGCCGGATTTTACCATACCCGGCACTACAGTAACTCGGTGGCCCTGTTTGAACGGGCCGTGAAGGTGACCCGCGACAACTTTTTCGCCTTCACGGGCCTGGGAAACGCCTGCGCGGAACAGGGAGATCTGGACAGGGCGCGGTCCGCCTTTGAGGCCGCCTTGAAACTGCGGCCGGCATCGGCCGGCGCCCGCCACAACCTGGGCATGGTGCTGGCGGCCAGGGGAGAAACGGATCAGGCCTTGGCCTGCTTTGCCGCGGCCCTGGCCGTGGACCCGCGCTTTGCCCCGGCCCATGTCAGCATGGGAAACCTGCTGCTGGCCGGCAACCGGCCCGAGGCGGCCGCTTCCCACTACCGGCTGGCCCTGGCCGAAGACCCGGACCTGGTGCCGGCCCACAACAACCTGGCCCTGGCCCTGGCGTCATCAGGGAAAACCGGTGAAGCCGTGGCCTACCTTCAGCAACTGGTTCTCCGGTTTCCCCACCGCCCTGAACTGCAACACACCCTTGAACGGCTGATGGAAGAGGCCGGCGCCGATAAATAAAGCCGCCGGCCGGCCTTTTACCGATGTTGAACACCCGGGACCGGCGGTTCCCGCTTTGCTTTTCCGCCCGCTCTCGGCTATACTGGCTTCCATTGCCGGTCCTGCCCGGCGCAACGCGAACAACCGACGTTCCCGGCGAACACTCATGCGACAGAGCAAAACACGCACGCGGCTCTTAACGGCGCTGGTCTGCCTTTTCCTGGTACTGCCGGCCCTCTGGATCTACCACCCGATCCGCCACCATGAAACCACCAACTGCGACGACTACTA
>JBMORB010000302.1:0-8601 GCA_049320925.1 Thermodesulfobacteriota bacterium
TGACCGGGGTCTGGGGATGACCTATTTCTTTTGATATGTCGGTGGTGGTCTGCTTCGAGTAGGCGCCCAGTTCGGTCAGGCTGACCGTCCGGTCCTGGTTGGTGTCGGCCTCCCGCCGGTTGTTCAGCCCGTCCAGCAGGGCGTATGTGAACAGGCCGTTGCCCCGGTAACCGTCCAAGGCCGCCTGCCGGTCACTGGCCGACGCATAGATATGAAGCCCCATCTTTTTGGCCAGCACCGACATCCTGGCGTCATACAGGCCGCTGACAATATAGTCCACGCCACCGGCATGGCAGGTGTCAAAAACAAACAACTGGCTCAGGGACTTTATTCTCTTGGACATCTCGATAATCTCGTTGGAGCTGATCAGGCTTGCCGGTAAAAACCGGCCGTCATAGTCGTGAGTCAGCATGTAGTACTGGTTCTGCACCAGGATGCCGTGGCCCGCCACAAACAGGACAAAGCCGTCGTTGGGCTTTATCTTTTCCGCAAGCCGGTCGATGGTGCCGGTAATATTTTTCTTGGTGGCGTCGGCATCGGTCAAAACCGTGGTGTGGGTATTGCCGGTACCGTACAGGGTGGCGGTCTGCCGCAACAGCCGGTCTTCAATGTTCCTGGCGTCGCTGACCGCGTATTTCAGGTTCACGGTGCTGTCCCTGTACTGGTTCAGGCCGATGGACAGAATGTAAAGATGCGGCGCGGCGAGCTGGACCGTTGAGTTGAACTTCACGGTCTGCATGGCGCTCTGCACGGTATTGTCTTTATTGAACGCCGCCACGCTGATCTCGTTTTCTCCGGGGACAGCGTCGATCTCCCGGCACGCCTCGCACACATCCCCCTTTTGATTCGTGACCGGACTCGCGGCCTGTGGCCCGCTGACCCGTATGCCGCGCATATCCTCGTAAATGGCCCGGCTGTTCATCTGCGCCAGCCGCATGCTTCCGGATGATCCGGCTGCCGCTTCCCTGTAATAACCGTCCGATTCGACCAGCTTGCCGTTATGAAACAGCCTCACCTCGCCGATGCCGCCCCCCGCGCTTTTGACTTTGTAGCATACGTTTATTTTCGAAGCAGCGGCCGGGGATGTAACCGGCTCTACTTCCACCGTCGGCGGCGGGTTTTGAATGGCGTCCTTCATGGTGATGGTGACCAGGTCCTTTATGTCGTCTCCCCGGAGCTTTGCCGCCACAATGTCCGGCCGATAGAAAACGTCATAAAACTTATCCACCCCGTAAGAAGCCGCGCCCGCCTTAACGCTGAGATATTGGGCACCCTTCTCCGAAGCGTTGTAATACCCCTCGCTGGTGATCACCAGCCACTCGCCGTCCTGAAAACCGATGAAAACCGCCGTCTCCTCCCCTGTCCGGGCGTCATAGAGTCTGGCTGCCGGTTCGCCCATGGTGAGCAGGACGTGCCGCTCGTCGGGGTGATACAGGGACGCGCCCATGCTGGCAGTTTTCAGCCCTTTCCACATATGTGTAAAATCGGTCAGTCCTTCCCCTGTCTGGATATTCCAAGTTTTCATAGGCAGGCTGCCGATCAGCACCTGCCTGCCGTCAGATGAAGGCGACAGGCCCCATACGCGTACAAACATGTAACTTTCAAATCCTGAGAACCGCCGGACCTCCTTGCCCGTCTGAATATCCCAGAGGATCACATTTTCATCGGCCCAGGCGCCGGTCAGGGCATGGCGGCCATCATTGGTAAAAGCAACGGCGCTGACACCTCCCATCATGCCTGTTTCATGTTTATAAAGCTGTCGAATCTCTTTTCCTGCCTGGACGTCCCACAACCGAACCACGCCATCCGGGCCTCCAGAAAGAATCCGTTTGCCGTCCGGTGAAAAGGCCGCGACGGAAGAAGAAAAACCAGGAGCAAGCGTGGGCTTTCGATAATCAAACATCATGGTCCTGGCGATGCTCCACGCCTTTGTGTCGATCAGGTAGAGACAGGCCCCCGCAGTGGCAAGCAGCAGCCTCCCATCGGAAGAAAAAGACACGCTCCCGACTTCCGCGCCCTTCGGATCCTCAAATATTTTTTTCATGGCTCCACTGGCCAAATCCCATATTTCAAGAACCGCCCTGCGTGACGAAATATTCCATCCGCCGATCGCCGCATACCGATTGTCCGGGGAAAGAGAAAGTGAAAATATCCGCTCGGATGCAGCGGGGCTCATCAAAAGCTGCTTTCCCTCCCTCAAATTCCACAGCCGCACCGAAGCTGTCTTCTTTGCTGTCGCGCCAATAGCGATGGCTGTAATATCTGTCATGTCGCCGGTAACCATATATTTCCCGTCTTTTGACACACAAAGGGTGTCTATGCCGTAAGCATTTTCGTCAAGCTCCATTCGAATATCATTCTGTTTCAGACAGATTTCAGGTATGGCTTTAGACATCGCGCAGGCGGATAACAAAAGCGCAAAAAAAAACCAATAAAAGTCCTGGACAGACTCTGGAGATTTGCATTGCGTCCTCCTTTTGATTCAACGGCCGTTCTGAGTGTCAGCACCGGTTCCCGCGGGGATTATGGTGGCTTTCTTAAAACGCCGCGCCACAAACAGAAGAACAAGTAGGATCACGCCACTGGCGCAAAAATTATTTTACCACAACAGACAACCGCCCCCGTCACGAAGCCTTCCGGTTTCCCGGAAAATGCGGGCAGGCCTTCAGGCAGGCAAAGCAGGAAACCCCGTAGCTGTCAAAAAAGCTCAGGGCAAACAGGTCCATCAGCCCGGTCAACAGCCGGCTTTTTCCCACCGGCCAGCGGATGGCCGACAGCACCCAGCGCGGCGGCATCAGGGTATGTTTGATGCAGTTGCCCATGCACTGCATCTTGTCGATGCCTTTTTCCGACAGGGCCCCCACCGGGCAGGCATCCCGGCACTTGTGACAGTTGTCCGGGCACAGTTTCGGAAAATCCACGGGCCCGGTGGCCGGCCAGTCCATGGTGGTGATCAACCCGCCCAGGCGCAGGATGTTTCCCTTTTCCGGATGGATCAGGAGCGTGTTTTTGCCCATCTTGCCCAGGCCCGCGGCCACGGCCGCGTGCTTGAGGCTGATCAGGCCCCGGGGCTCGCCGTTATGAAACTTCAAGGGGCTGTAAGACGGTATGGGAAGGGCCGCGTGACCGGCGGCCTCCAGCATCAGGCAGATGGCGTTGGCCGCGTCGTTGGTGGCCTGGTAGTAGGTGTGAAAAGATGCGGTATAAAAAGAATAAAAGCCGTTGTTGCGCGGGGTCTGAAACACCGACAGGGGCAAGGGCCTGGCCAGGATCACCACAGACCGGGCTTCGGGCAGCATGTCCGCGGGACGGAAACCTTCAGGCGCGGTGCGGTTGAGCAGATCCGCGCCGGCAACGCCGTAGATGGGAATCCCCCGTTTTTCCAAAAGCGCCTGAATGTCTCTGATCACGGTGTCGTTCATGGATGTCTCCTGTGGGTGAAAAACAAAGGTGTTTAAAAATTTGTGCGAGACGGGGATTTCCGATGCCGATCCCGATCCCGATAGCGATCCCGATCCCGATTTTGATACAATATGGTCAGGCCAGAACGATGTCGCCGCAGGCATAGACTCCTGAACCATCAAAGATGGTGTAGGCGCAGGCCCCGTTTTCCCGTTTAACCAGGCCTGCCTGAATGCGCTTCACATCCCGGCTGATCTCCCGGTTGTACTGGATGGCAATGGTCCGCACGCCAAAGCCGTCACCCAGCGTGTTGCCGATCAGGGTGTCCAGGTAGTCAAAATAGACCGCGTTGTTCACATGGCCCAGCATGTCGTAATCGGACCGCCGGGTGATGATTTCCATGCTTTCCGGCGGCACCAGGTTCTTGTCCGGCTTCCAGGTCTCGATGTCCCGGCCCAGGGCCAGGGCCGGCACCACGCCGTAAAGTTCGTCGGTCTCCTTGGGCACCTTGACCACCCTGCGCCGGGCCAGGTCCAGAAAAAGCCACGAGCTGGCCGCCGTGGCCACCCGTTGCCCCCCGGCCAGAATCTCGTACTCCCGGTAGGACTTGAATCCCCGGATGCCCCGGTGCCAGGTATTCACCGTGACGGTCTCCCCGTATACCGGGTAACGGGAAATATCGATGATCACCTTGTTTAAAATCCAGGCGTAGCCCGCGGCAATTATCACCTGAGCGTCCCGGTCGGCCTCGTGCACATGGTCCAGGGCCGCGTTCTGAAGAATACGCACCAGGGCGTCCAGCTTGATCCGGCCGTCAGTGGCGGTCTGAAAATAGTCGATTTTGCGGGTCTGCTGGAATGTCATGAAGTCCTCTTTACTTTTTGTGCTTTCCTGTCGTTTACAATCCCGCTCTTTTTCATCACCCGTTCGCTTCGCTCACTCGAAACACAAAGGCGGAAGTCCACCGTCGGCCCTTTCCGTCACCCCGGACTTGATCCGGGGTCCAGAGCGGCCGGGCAGAAAGGCATACCAGTCCATTTTAACTGGATGCCGGATCGGGGTCCGGCATGACATGGGCCGGATCGGAGTCCGGCATAACGGATGACGGACCAGCCTTTTTCAGCACGGTCAAAATATCGCGGCCCGCATCCGCATCGGTAACCCGCAGCATCCGGGCGCTGCCGAAATCCTTTTCATCGACACAGGCGCAGGGGCATCCGCACACCGCCACCATGATATCCGGCCTGCCATCGTCAATGACGGTAAAAGCGCTGTCCTCTTCCAGTTGTCGCTTTATCGTTTCCGCCGCCGCCACCCGGTCATAACCGGCGTTGCACCCGCCGCAGAAAACGATGCGCACGGACCGGGCCTTGTTAGTCATTGTCCTTGATACCACAAAGGGCCCTGGCTTTTTTCTTTTTCTCCTCCATGTTGGCCAGCCGGGAAATCATGATCCGCTGGGCCTGGGGCGAGCCCGCGCCGTGCATGGATTCAGTAAGATAGCCCACCGCGGCCGTGCCAAGCGTGATATTTTCAATCAGCCGCAGCATGCGGGCCCGGTTTTCCACGGAGACCCCCTCTCTGGCCTGAAAATACTTTTTCAGCACCGGCCCGGTTTCGGGATCGTTAAAATCCTGCTCGGACGGCAGGGTCACCATCAGGCCGCCGGCAATGTCCTGGGCCAGCCGGGAAAGCTCGTAGGGGAACCGGGTCACGTTCTGCTTGAACACGTTGGCCAGCAGGTTGTTCACGTAATAGGTGCCGCTGGGCTCTTTGTGGCCGGTGGCGGCGCAGGCCAGGGACCCGCAGAACAGGGATTCGTTCAAATGGTTCATCTCAACGATCTTGTCCTTTATGTGATGGGCCTTGTCCGCGCCGTTGTACTCGGCAATGGTCTGGGCCGCGCCGATGAGCACATCCCCCACCCCCACCTTGCAGGCATAGCTCTGGCGGTGATAGGAGGCAAACCGCTCCACCAGGTGGCCGGCAAACTCGAATTCTTTGAGCATGAAAACACGGTCGTTGGGCACGAACACATCGTCAAACACCACCAGGGCCTCGTGGCCCCCGAAAAAGGGGTTGCCCCGGTCGATGGTGCCCATTTCCAGCTTGCGGGTATCGCAGGACTGGCGGCCCATGATATAGGTGATGCCATCGGCGTCGGCAGGCAGGGCAAAAGAGACCGCGTAGTCTTTGTCCTCCTCCCGCATGGAAATGGTGGGCATGACGATAATCTCGTGAGAGTTGACGGCCCCGGTCTGGTGGGCCTTGGCGCCCCTCACCACGATGCCGTCGGGTTTGATCTCAACCACGCGCAGGTAGAGGTCCGGGTCTTTCTGTTTGTGGGGGGGCAGGGACCGGTCCCCCTTGGGGTCGGTCATGGCGCCGTCGCAGACCAGATCGTTTTCCTGCACATATTCAAGGTAGCGCAAAAACCGTTTGTTGTATTCCGTGCCGTATTTAGCGTCGATATCAAAAGTGGTCATGGAAAGGGCGTTGAGCGAGTCCATGCCCACGCACCGCTGAAAGCAGCAGCCCGTGGCCCCGCCCATCAGCCGGCCCATGCGGGTCTTTTTCACCAGGTCGTCGGTGCTCTGGTGAATGTGGGTGAACCGGTTGATCTTTTTGCCGGTCAGGTGGGATGTGGCCGTCATGATGGCCGCGTGCTCAAGCCGGTGGGCCAGTTCGTATGTTTTGGCCACGGCGTTCATGGACGGCCGGATGATGGGATGGTCCACCACGTTGCTCACCTTCTGGCCGAACATGTAAACCCTGAGATTAAGCTTGCGAAGAGAAGCCTCATAGGCTTCGGCGGTCATCATCATGGTAACCTCCTTATGTGAAGGATTGACCTGTCGCATGGACACCGGCCCTGATGGCGGCAGGCCGATGATATGCTCCTTTACTTTATAATACAAAAAGCGGCTTGAGAATGTCGAAAAATTAAATTTCACCGCAGAGACGCAAAGAACGCAAAGAAAAGCTTGAACACTGCATGCAAAGCGGAAAACATAACCCTTTGCGGACTTTGCGTCTTTGCGGTGCAAAAGGTTTTACACAGGATTCTTCTTCAGGTAAACCACCAGGCTCTTGCCCAGCACCGGGTTCAGCAGCCGGCTGGAAAAGCGGGTGATTTTCGGACGCTTCATGATGTCCCAGGTCAGGAACCGGTGATAGAGATTGACGGCCGCGGAGTCGGTTCGCGTGGGGCCCACCAGGCATTTAAGCCACCAGTAGGGCGAGTGCAGGCTGTGGGCAAAATGGCTGGCCCAGGTTTTCGCGCCCAGGGACTCCAGCCGCTCCACCAGCCGGGCTTTGGTGTAAATGCGCACATGGCCCTGGTTGGCGTTGGCATAATCGTCGGACAGTGCCCAGCAGATGCGCTCGGGGTAGTAGCGGGGCACGCTGACCACCAGGTCTTTTCCCGGCTTGAGCACCCGAAGCAGCTCGGCCATGGCGGCCCGGTCCTCGGGAATATGCTCCAGCACCTCGGAGCAGATCACCAGGTCAAAGGTGGCATCGGCAAAAGGAAGACGGGTGATGTCGGTGACCGACAGGGCCCAGCAGCCGCCGCCGTGCTCGCCCAGGGCGTCGTGGAAGTTCAGTTTTTCCCGGGCCGCCACCAGGGAGTTAAAATTCAGGTCCGCGCCCACCACGGTGACCCCTTTCAGCCGGTAGGCGGCGCAGGTGTGGCGGCCCTCGCCGCACCCGATGTCTAAAATCCGGGCTCCGGGCGCTATTTTAAGCCTGCTGAAATCCGCGGTGACCACGAATGACCTCTCTGTAAACGTCAACGGTTTTTCTGGCGGCGGACTCCCAGGTAAAATGACGATGAACCCGCTCGTAGCCTTTCCGCCCCAGCTCCCGGGCCAGGCCCGGATTGTCAAAGACCCGCACGATCTCCCGGGCCAGGGCCTCGGGGTTTTCCGGCGGCACGATGATCCCGGCGTCGCCCACCACCTCGGGCAGAGCGCCTCCGGAGGTGCTGATCACCGGCACCCGGCAGGCCATGGCCTCGCCGGCGGGCAGGCCGAACCCCTCGTACACGGACGGCACCACGGCCACGGTGGCCCGGGCATACTGGCGCACGAACTCCTCGTTGCTGATCCGGCCCGTGAAGGTGATCAGCCGGCCGATGCCGAGTTTTTGCACCAGCCGCTCCACGCCGCCGTTCTCCTTGGGCCTGCCGATCACGGTGAGAAAAACCTCCCGGTGGTCCGCGATCCGGGCCACGGCCCGCAGCAGGTGATACAGCCCTTTTAACGGCGTGTCCGCGCTGTTGGTCACGATAATGCGGTTCGGCTCCCGGGATATTTCGTCAATGGGGTAAAAAAGCTCGGTGTTGATGCCGTTGGGAATCACGGCAAACCGGTCCGGCCGCACCCCGAAGTCCCGGCTGATATCCGTCTTGGCCCGTTCGGACACGGTGATGACACGGGGCAGGGACCGCGACACCCTTTTCTGCATGCCCAGAAATGAAAACCACCGCATCTGCTGAAGTTTTGCCCCTTTTGAGGTCACGCTGCGAATGGCGATCTCCCGGTCAATGGTGATGGGATGATGAATGGTGGCCACGGTGGGAATCCGGCGGCCGATGGCCCACACGCCGTAGGAAAGGCTCTGGTTGTCGTGAACAATGTCATAGTTCCGGAACCGGGTGCGCATGAACTGGTACGCCCGCAGCCCGAAGGTGAAGGGTTCGGGGAACCCCATGGTGGAAACGCCGAACCACTCCATGAAATTGATGGGCTGAACCAGTTCCCGCCACGACGGCATGCGAAACAGGGCCTCCGGGTTGTACAGGTCCAGGGTAGGCAGCTGAGTGAGCTTGACGCCGTCTTTGAGCTGGGGATCGGGGGGACCGGAAACCACCTCCACCTGGTGGCCCAGGCGGGAAAGCCAGTGGCTCAGGTTGCGCACGTAAACACCCTGGCCCCCGCAGTGGGGGTTGCTTCGGTAACTGATCAGGCAGACGCGCAGCGGTTTTTCGCTGTCTGTTGTTTTTGACATCGCCCGGCCCGGGATCGCGTTGTTCAAGAAAAGCCCTTTAATATAATGATAAAATTCACATGCTCCCCGCACATGGGGGGCATGTCTGAAAAGTATCAAACTTTACAGCCGAACCCTGATGGCCGTCAAGCCGAATGTTTCACCTTCCCAAATCCAGATCGGGATCGCTGTCGGTATCTAAATCGAATC
>JBMORB010000302.1:8701-12749 GCA_049320925.1 Thermodesulfobacteriota bacterium
GGCCGGGGTGACAGAAGGAAAGGCCGGACGGGATCAGGGGATGGGACGCGGGGCCGGGGTATCCGGCATGCCATCGTCTTCATGGCTTGCCTACCCTGCAAAATGACGTAAAATAGATACATCAGCCCTGTTCTCTTTTGATCGGGCAAAAACCGGAAAAAAACAACCGGACGATAAACCATGCTGCTGGGAAGAAACAAGATACTGCTGACCATGCACCAGGCATGGGATGTGTTTCTGACGGTACTGGCGTTTGTGTCGGCATACCTGATCAGAAAATATCCCATGGCCGGCCCGCTGGGTGAGATGAGCCCGGCCCCCAACTATTGGGCCCTGCTGCTGTTCTGCGTCATTGTCTGGTATCTGGTGTTTCAATACTCCGGGGTTTACCGGCCCTTTCGCCGTCGGGCGTCCTTTTTCTGGGTGGCGCTGGATGTGGTGCGGAGCGTGGCCATCTGCGTGATGGTGACGCTGATGGTGCTGTTTGTGATAAAGGAACAGACCATCAGCCGGGCCCTGGTGGGAATGGCCGTGGTCCTGAACGTAATTTTTTTGGTAGGCAGCAAATGGGCCATTTACCGGATTCTGCGCCGCCTGCGCAAAAAAGGCTATAACTCCCGCAACGTGCTGGTGGTGGGAAACGGCCGGGGGGCGGTGATTCTGGCCCGGTCCCTGGCCGAGCAGCCGGGCACCGGGTTCCGGCTGATGGGGTGCGTGTCCGTGGGCCAGACGTTGCAGGACGCCACCGATGGAACCACCCGCGTCCCGTCGATGGGAAAGATCGAGGACCTTCAGCGGATCCTGACCGGCCACGTGGTGGATGAGCTGGTGTTCGCCGAGCCGCTGAGAAACATTCCTGAAGTGGGAAAATATATCTACATGGCCGAGGCAATGGGCATTTTCGTGCATGTCATGCCTGAATGGGGGCTTCGGGACGTGGGGTTTGAACCCCGGGTGGGACATCTTCACACGGAAAAAATCTTTGGCCTGCTCACCCTTTCCCTGTCCACCACGCCGGATCACCGGCCGTCCAGCGCCCTGAAAAACATATCCGACTTTGTCCTGTCCGGCGTGGGGCTGGCGGTGTTCGCCCTGCCCTTTTGCCTGATCGCCCTGGCCATTAAGATCTCTTCTTCCGGCCCGGTTTTTTTCCGGCAGGAACGGGTGGGCCAGAACAACCGCCGGTTCACACTGTATAAATTCCGCACCATGATCGAAGGCGCGGACCGGATGAAGCCGGAACTGCTGGGCAGAAACGAAAGCGACGGCCCGGTATTCAAAATCCGCAAAGACCCCCGGGTGGTGCCGTGGGTGGGGACTTTCCTGCGCAAAACATCTTTAGACGAACTGCCCCAGCTGATCAACGTGCTCAAAGGGGATATCAGCCTGGTGGGACCGCGACCGCCCCTGCCCGAAGAGATAACCCAGTACGGGCCGGACCAGCGCCGCCGCCTTTCCATGAAACCGGGGATTACCTGCCTGTGGCAGATCGCGCCCCGGCGCAACGACATGCGCTTTGAAGACTGGGTCAGGCTGGACCTGGAATACATCGACAACTGGTCGTTGTGGCTGGATTTTAAAATTCTGGCAAAAACCGCCTGGGTGGTCATCACCGGGCAGGGCCGGTGATCATTCCGAAAAACAACCGCAACCGCGATCTTTGAAAGGAGGCCCCATGGATTGCCGCAAAGACCAGAACATGACCCGGTGCAACTGTTCCTATGACCCGTGCTCGCGAAAAGGCGTCTGCTGCGAATGCCTTCAATACCACTTGAAAAGCCGGGAACTGCCCGGCTGCTGTTTTCCCGACAACGCGGAACGCACTTACAACCGGTCCTTTGAGCACTTTGCCCGCCTGGTGGCCAACGGAAAGATCTGATTGTTTCCATCCATAAATGGCCTTTTTCCGCAATCTCTGTGTCAAACTGCGGGCTTCCTTGTGCGGCGTACAACAGTACGCCTCCGCGTCACCCCTTGTTTTCCTTGACCTTGCGAAAAAATCCTCATTTCTGAATTGGAAACCTTTAGTTTACTTACAAATGAGGCGAAACGGTATCTTCTTCGTGTCCTTTAACCCGGATATTTGTTGTCCAAAAACGGTTTTAACCATGGCGGCAAATTTTTTGATCTGTTTATCCAAATCGCTATCGCTATCGGGATCGGTATCGAAATCGAATTTAATGTACGGTGAGGTTTTAAAAAATGATTCTCTCTCTTTCCTTTATCCGTGTACTTTTCTTGGCGGCAAGAAAAGTACCAAAAGAAGCGCGCCCCGCGGCTTGGCCTTCGGCTTCCCTCGCGCAAACGTTTTTTCCGGCGCGGTCAGGAACTCGCCCGCCTGCGGCGGGCTCAAACAGCCTGCCCGCGTTTCCCGAAAAAACCGCTTGCGCTCGGCCGCGCCGCAAAGGGCGAAAACTGTCATTAACGCCCATGCTGCGTTTTTAAACCTCTTTCCCTGGGGGACCTTGTTTTTGGCTTTATTTTTGAAATTTGTAAATTCAGATGGTTATAAATGCAAAACCCCTCTTAAAAGTTGATTTTGCACAACAATGAACCCGGATATTTCATGAAATGTCCGGGTTTAAAGACTGGCCAGCAGTTTCTCGTGAATATTGTCAAACCCGCCGTTGGACATCACCAGCACCAGGTCCCCGGCAGCCACACGGGTCTTTAAAAAATCCACAATGGCGTCGGCCCCGTCAAAACAGTACGCCTCTTTGCCCCTTTTCATCAGATCGTCGGCCAGTTGCCTTGAGGAAAAGCGCATGCCTTCCGGCACCTTTTCCGGCATGGGCACCCGGCTGACGCACACCATGTCGGCCAGGTCAAAGGCCTTTGCGTAGTCCTGCTGGAACACGTTGCGCATGCTGGTGTTGGTCCGGGGTTCAAACACCGCGATCAGCCGGCCGCCGGGATAAAAGGGCCTGACTCCGGCAATGGTCTGGGCCACGGCCGTTGGATGATGGGCAAAATCATCCATCACCGTTACCCCGCGCACCACGCCCCTCACCTCCTGCCGCCGCCGCACCCCGGCAAACGTGGCCAGGGCCTTTGCGATCCGGTCCGCCGGCACGCCCACGCGGTGGGCCGCGCCGGCCGCGGCCAGGGCGTTTAACAGGTTGTACCTCCCCACCAGCCGGGTTTCAAACGCGCCGAATCTTTTGCCGTTGTGGATCATCTCCACCACGCTGGCCGGCGGTTTTAAAGCCACATCCCCCAGGCGCCACGTCGAGTCGGACCGGTTGCCGTACATCTCCACCCGGCAGGCCCGGTCCTTGACCAGATCGGCCACCACCGGGTCCGAGTCAAAGGCAAGCAGCGTGCTTTCCGGCAAAAGCCCGGCGACAAACTCGTCAAAGGTTTTTCGAACAGCCGCAAAGTCGGCAAAAATATCGGCATGGTCAAACTCCACGCTGGTTAAAATGGTCACCTTCGGCCGGTAATGAAAAAACTTGGAGCGCTTGTCGAAAAACGCGGTGTCATACTCGTCGCCCTCGATCACCATGTGCGGCCCGGAGCCCAGCCGGTAATTGCCGCCAAAGTCTCTCACCACGCCCCCGATCACAAACGAAGGGTCCAGGCCCGCGGCATAGAGCATCCACGCCAGCAAGGAAGAGGTGGTGGTCTTGCCGTGGGTGCCGCACACCAGCAGCACTTCCTTGCCTCTGGCGGCAAAATGGTGAATGGCCTGGGGCATGGAACAGTAGGCAAGACCCATCTCCCCCATCCGCACCACCTCGGCATTGTCTTTGGACACGGCGTTTCCCACCACCACCAGGTCGGGCCGGTGGTCCAGGTGCTGCGGCAAAAACCCCTGGCCCACGGGAATGCCGTTTTTCGCCAGAAGGTCACTCATGGGCGGGTAGACGTTTCTGTCCGACCCGGTCACCGCATAGCCCAGCTCCTTGAGCATGCAGGCCAGGGCCGCCATGGCCGTGCCGCACACCGCGATCAAATGGACGCTCTTTACACTATCCGGAATTCTGTTTCTGTTCGGGTCGATCATGCCTGCCTTTCCTTACTTCCCCGACAATCATTTATTCGCCTC
>JBMORB010000303.1:0-12620 GCA_049320925.1 Thermodesulfobacteriota bacterium
GGAGCGGACATCTTTCTGCCGTCCGCCTGCGGCGGCGGGGGCTCCTGCGGCCAGTGCCGGTGCACGGTGGAGGCAGGCGGCGGCGACATCCTGCCCACCGAGCTTTCCCACCTGAGCCGCCAGGAGCAAAATGACAATGTGCGCCTGGCCTGCCAGCTCAAGGTGCGTGAGGATATGCGCATCCGCATTCCCGAGTCGGTTTTCGCCATCAGGAAATACACGGCCACTGTTGTCTCCAACAGCAACGTGGCCACCTTCATCAAGGAACTGGTGCTCAGGCCCGACAATAATGAAAAGATTGTTTTCGAGGCGGGCCAGTACATGCAGATCGACATTCCCGATTATGACCGGGTGTGCTTTGCCGGTTTCGACGTGGCCGACCGGTTCGCGTCGGCCTGGGAAAAATTCGACCTCATGAGCCTGTGCGTCACCGCCGACGAACCGGTTTTCCGGGCCTACTCCCTGGCCAACCCGCCCTACGAGGACCTGCTGCGCTTTACCATCCGCATCGCCACCCCGCCGCCCGGCGCGGCCGATATTCCGCCGGGTATCGGGTCCTCCTACGTGTTCAACCTGAAACCCGGCGACCGGGTGACGTTGAGCGGCCCCTACGGCGACTTTCTGGTCAAACCCACGGACCGGGAAATGTGTTTCGTGGGAGGCGGCGCCGGCATGGCGCCCATGCGCTCCCACATTCTTCACCAGCTCAACACCGAACGCACAAAGCGGACCATCACCTTCTGGTACGGTGCCCGGTCGGTCCGGGAGATGTTCTATCACGAAGAGTTTACCGCCCTGGCGGAAAAACACGGCAACTTTTCATACCGCGTGGCCCTGTCCGAGCCCCAGCCCGAAGACAACTGGCAGGGCATGACCGGCTTTATTCACCAGTGCCTTTACGATCACTACCTGAAGAACCACGATGATCCCACGGAAATCGAATACTACCTGTGCGGACCGCCTCTCATGATCGATGCCTTGATGGGCCTGCTCGACAGCCTGGGGGTGGAGCCGGACATGATCGCTTACGACAAATTCTCATAGGTAAAGCAAGGAGGCCTTATGAGCAAAAACATGCTGGCATGCCTTTTGACCATGGCCCTGGCCGGCTGCGCCGGCACCGTCCCCGGTCCTGGCGTCCGTGACGGCCGCCTGGCCCCCTGCCCGGACACCCCCAACTGCGTGAACAGCCAGGCGGCGGGCAGACATGCCATTCCGCCTATAGCCTATTCCGGGGACCGGACACAGGCCCGGGACCGGCTGCGCCGGATTCTTGAAACCGAAAAGCGGGTGGCCCTGGTCGCCGTTGAGGAAAATTATATCCGTACCACCTTTACGTCCCTTATCTTCCGTTTCGTGGATGACGTGGAATTTTATTTTCCCGACGAGCCGTTCATCCAGGTGCGGTCCGCCTCGCGGGTGGGGTATTCGGACCTGGGCGCCAACCGCCGCCGGATTGAGCATCTGCGTCAACGCTTTGCCGCGTCAGAGAAAGAATCATGAGCCGTAAAAAACACTTTCAGGACCTGACCTTTCGGCCCGCCTACAACCTGCTGCTGATCACCGCCGGAGCGGCCCTTTTCGCCTTCGGCATTCAGACCGTGGTCACCCCCCACCGGTTTCTCACCGGCGGCATCTACGGCACCAGCCTTCTGGTCTACTACAGCACCGGAGCCCTGAGCCCCGGATTGTGGTTTCTGCTGCTCAACATTCCGCTTTTTCTGGTGAGCTGGTTTTTTGTGAGCAGCCGGTTTTTCTTTTACAGCCTGTACTCCATGATCGTGGTATCCTTTTTCTCCATATGCATTCACTGGGACCTGCACATTCAGAACCAGGTCTACGCGGCCATTGCCGGCGGTTTTCTGTGCGGCACCGGCGGTGGCCTGGTGCTGCGTTCCCTTGGCTCCGGCGGCGGCCTGGACGTGATCGCCGTCATTCTTCACCAGCGGTTCAACATCGGCATCGGCCGGTTTTACATGACCTTCAACGGTCTGCTGCTGTTTGCCTTCTTCCTGATTCACCAAAACATCGATCTTTTCATCGCTTCCCTGATCGTGGTCTTTGTGTCCTCCACCATGGTGGAGTACATGCTGGCCCTTTTCAACGCCCGGAAGCTGGTGCTGATTATCAGTGACAAGCACGCCGGCATTGCCCGGCGGCTGATGGACGATCTTCAGCAGGGCGCTACCATTATAAAGGCCAAGGGCGCTTTCAGCGGCAGGGATAAGGAGGTGCTGATGGTGATCACCAACAACATCATGCTCAAACGGCTGGAAGAGGCGGTCTTTACAGTGGACCCCAATGCCCTTTTTGTAGTGGAAAACACCTTCAATGTCATCGGCGCTAACTTTGGAAAACGAAAAATATATTAATATCAATATAATAATTGAATTAGGCCAACTGCAAAAGAGTCGTTTTAATAAATTTCATATTTAGTGTAATAATATTTAAATATAGCGTTCATCCATCCTCAAAAATGTAGTCACCACAAGGAAAGGCCGTTAATTAAGCGTGTTCTGATTCAGGGTGGGGAAAAAATAAAAATTCTAAAATCCCTTGTTTGGTGGTTGACATTTTGCACTTACAATGAAAATATAAATCAAAAACATTTCCACGACAATACGGAACATAATGCCTGCCCCTGCCAGAAAAAAAGAACATAAGACGCCAAGACCGGATGGCCGAATGGCCCGTTCTGAACGGTCTAAAAACGCCATTGCCATGGCCCTGCTGGAGCTGATCGCATCGGGCCAGGCCGCGCCGACGGCCAGACAGATCGCCGAACATGCCGGAATTTCCCTTCGCCTGGTCTTTCACCACTTTCAGGACATGGCAGCCGTATATAATATGATGCTGGCCCTTCAGTTTGAACGACTGACCCCCCTGCTGGCCCTTGACATCCCGGAAAGCGCGCCCTTTGAAAAACGGCTGGCTGATTTTATCGACCACCGGACCACGCTGCTGGAATTTATTTCCCCCACCCGCCGGGCCGTGCTGGCCAGCGGGCTGTCGGATGCCGTGGCACAAGGCGTCGACCTGTGCCGTAAAATCAAAGAGGAACAGGTCGGCCGCGTGTTCGGCCCTGAATTGTCAAAGCATGAGAAAAAAGAAGCCAACCGACGGCTGGCGGCCCTGAAAGCGGCGACGTCATGGCTTGTCTGGCACGGCCTGCGGGACCATCAGGGCCTTTCCATTGAGGAAACCGGGCGCGTCATGACCCACATGGTCCGGTCGACGCTGCTCTTTGGGCAGCCATGACACCGGCTGATACAGACCCCACACAAAACATGAAGCACGAATTTTTATAAAGCAGTTTCTACTGAAAGGGATTTATATGCCGCTACAGGAAGATATCGTCAAAAAGGCACGGGAACTGGGTTTTGCCGACATCGGATTCACCACGGCCGAGCCCTTTGAAGAACACCGGCAAATGCTGCTGGACCGGAAAGAAGAGTACGGATGGGCCGAGCTGGTGGGCCTGGACCTGCTGAAGGGCACTGACCCCAAAGCCATTCTGCCGGGCGCGAAAAGCATCATCGTGCTGATCGAAAACTACTTTTCCAGGTCCTACCCCCGCTCCGTGGAAGGTCTTTTCGGCCGCTGTTACCTGGATGACGACCGGGTCACAAAAGACGGCCTGGTGCCGCGAATCAAGGCGTTCCGCGCTTTTCTGCGGGACAGCGGCATCGACTCCAAGGTGCCGTTCAACCTGCCCCACCGGGTGGCCGCCGCCCGGGCCGGGCTGGGTGATTTCGGCAAAAACTGCCTCTTTTACGCCTTCAACGCCGTGCGCGGCGGCTCATGGACCCTGCCCATCGCCGTGGTGGTGGACCGGGAGTTTACGCCCGGCACGCCCACCCTGGGCATCGGGTGCCCGGACTGGTGCAAGAACGCCTGCATTGCCGCCTGCCCCACCGGCGCGCTCAAAGGCAACGGCAGGATCGACCCCCGCAAATGCGTTTCATTTCTGTCCTATTTCGGCGACGGCATCACGCCCATGAAACTGCGGGAGCCCATGGGCATGTTCGTTTACGGGTGCGACCGGTGCCAGAACGTGTGCCCGCGCAACCAGGCCTGGCTGGCCCAGGAGCTGCCGGTCAATGAGCGGGCCGCCGCCAAGGCCGGAAATTTCGATCTTCGCGCCCTGCTCCACATGGACACCGGTTACTTTCAAAGCAAGATCTGGCCGCACATGTTCTACATGAGCGCCGCCGATATCTGGCGCTGGAAAATGAACGTGGCCCGGGTCATGGGCAACAGCCGGGACCAGACGTTTGTCCCGGACCTGGTCCGGGCGTTCCAGGAGAACGATGATCCACGCGTCAAGGGCATGGCGGCCTGGGCGCTGGGACGCATCGGCGGCGGCGCGGCCAGGGAGGCTTTAAAAAAATTTACCGGGCAGAACCTTGTTGAACCGGTAGCCGAAGAGGTCCGGCTGGCCATTGAAGCCTGCGCGTAACCGGCTCCGCATTACTTGTGTTCCCGGCGGCGCGCTTCAAGGCCCCCACCCACACCGCCGGGGTATGAATTGGCTTGACAAAGCCCGGCCGGTATGGCAGAAAATTTCACTTTCAGGTTGCAATACCGTCGGGAGTGGACTATAAAAATTTGAATTTACATGACGAAAATCGGTTAACCCCATAATTATATTGATGACGGAGTGTTCATGAGCGCACAACACAAATCGACACATGCTTCTGTTCACGGCGACCATCAGGAAAGCCCGAAGGACAAGGGCGGTCTTGCCATGCTGATCGCGTTTATCATCGGCCTTGCCGGCTCCCTTGTCGTGGGCTGGGTGGTCTTTCCGGCCCTGCTCTATTCGGAAAAAGAGCAGCCCTTCCAGTTCAGCCACGCCATTCACAATGAAGAAGTGGGCGACTGCGAGGCCTGCCACTTTTTCCGCGAAGACGGCACCTTTGCCGGCGTGCCCACGCTCAACCAGTGTATCGACTGCCATTCATCCGTGATGGGCGACACCGAAGAAGAGACGGTTTTTGTCGAACAGTACGTGGACCAGGAGAAAGAAGTTCCCTGGCTGATCTACTCCCGGCAGCCCGACTGCGTTTTCTTCTCCCACGCGGCCCACGTGCGAAAGGCCGGCATGGACTGCGTGACCTGCCACGGCTACATCGGCGAGTCGGAATACCTGCCCGTCTACCAGGAAAACCGCATCTCCGGCTACAGCCGGGACATCTGGGGATACGACATCTCCGGCATTCTCCGGCACAACGAGTGGGACAGCATGAAGATGAACGACTGCGCCAACTGCCACGAGCGGGAAACCGGCAGCAAGGGCGCGTGCTTCCAGTGTCACAAATAACCGCCCGGTCGGTTGATGACGATTAAAAATTGATGGTCTCGTAAAAAATCGAGGAGAACCGATGAAAATAGACAGAAGAAGTTTTTTGGCGCTGCTGGCTGGCGGTGCGGTGGGAACGGCCCTGTCGCCCCTGCCGATCAAGCTCACGGACGACATCTCCATCTGGAGCCAGAATTTCCGGGGAACCCCCATCGAGGTGCCGGTGCCGGCAAGAGGGCCGGCCTCGTACGTTGATTCGGTCTGTTCCCTGTGCCCCGGCGGCTGCGGCATTTCGGTCCGCAAGATCGGGGACCGGGCCGTCAAGATCGAAGGAAAGGCCGGTTATCCGGTCAACGACGGCGGCGTCTGCGCCCTGGGCCTGTCCGGCCTTCAGCTGCTCTACGGCCCCTGGCGGACCACCGAGCCCAAGAAAAACGAAAACGGCAAATGGAGAAAGATCTCCTGGGAGCAGGCCCTTTCGGAAATCGCCGAAAAACTCAACGCCCTGCGCAACGACGGCAAGGCCCACACCGTGGCCGCCATCGCGAAAACGGCAAACGGCACCGTGGCCCAGTTGCTGCGGCGGTTTCTTTCCGCCGTGGGTTCGCCCCACTTCTTCGCCCTTCCCTCCAACGAAGACGCCTGCGCCGATGCCATTGGCCGGCTGCGCGGCAAGCCCGGCTTCGTGGGATTTGATTTTGAAAACAGCGGCTACGTGCTGAGCTTTGCCGCGGGACTGCTGGACGGCTGGGGATCCCCGGTGCGCATGTTCGCGGCTCACAGCCAGTGGAAGACCAATGGCGTTAAACTGGTGCAGGTGGAGTCCCGCCTGTCCTGCACCGCCGCCAAGGCCGACCAGTGGGTGGCGGTCAAGCCCGGCACCGAGGCCGATCTGGCCCTGGGCCTGGCCCACATCATCATTCGCGACAACCTGCACACCGCCGGCGCCTCCGACAGCCGGGCCTTCGGCGAATTCAAGGCCCTGCTTCAGACCTACTACACGCCGGCCAGGGTGGCGGCCACGACCGGTCTCAAAGAAGCCGTCATCGAATCCCTGGCAAAAGAGTTTGCCGGCGCGGCCAATCCGGTGGCGGTTTTCGGCCGGGGCGACGGCCGGACCCCCTCCGCCAGCCGGGAGCTCATGGCCGTAACGGCCTTAAACGCCCTGGTGGGCGGTATCAACCGCCGGGGCGGCATGATTGTCGGCCCCGCCCCGGACTACATTCAGTGGAGCAAGCCCGTTCTCGACGACGCGGCCAGACAGGGCCTGGCCCAGGCCCCCAAGGCGCTGGGCGACCTGCTCAACGCCGGCGGCGACGCGATTCAGGCCCTCTTTGTGCTGGAAACCAATCCCGCCTACACTCTGCACGACAGCGCCAGGATCAAGGCGGCCCTGGAGGCCATTCCCCTGGTGGTGAGCCTCTCACCCTTTACGGATGAAACCGCGGCACTGGCCGACTATGTGCTTCCCCTGCCCACCTACCTGGAACGCACCGAGGACGTGGTGGTCACGGCCGGGCTTAAGGCCCCGATGGTCGGCCTGTCCAGGCCGGTGGTGGCCCCCCGGAACGACACCCGCCATCCCGGCGACGTGATCATCTCCCTGGCCCAGGCCATGGAAGGGGCCGTGGCCGAAGCCTTCGCGTGGAGCGACTACGACACCTGCCTCAAGGAGACCTTCGGCCTGACCTTTGAAAAACTGTCAACGGACGGGTACCTGCAGAAAACCGCGCTGGAAACCCTGATCGACGCGGCCGTCTCCCGGGAGCGCATCGACCTGAGCGCCCTGGTGGAGGCCGACCACAAAGAACGGCAGGCCCGGTCCAATACGCCGGAACTGGTGCTGATGGCCTACGACGCCATGCGCATCGCCGGCGGATCGGTGGCCACCCCGCCCTACGCGTTGAAAATCGTTCCCGAAACCGTTCTTCGCGAAAATGATCTTTACGTGGACGTGAACCCGGAAACCGCCAGGCAGGCCGGCCTGTCCGACGGCAGGGCCGCCGTGGTGGAGACCGCCACGGGCAAGGCCAGCGTCCGGGTCCGGGTCACCCCCGAGGTGGCGCCGGGAATGATTGCCATTCCCCGGGGCTTCGGCCACACCGCCTATGATGACTACATCAGCGGCAAGGGCGTCAATGTCAACGAACTGATCGGCCCGGTACAGGATCCGGTGTCCGGCCTCGACACGGCCTGGGGCGCGCCGGCAAAACTCGCAAAAGCATAAACAAAACCCATATAAGAGGAACTGATGAAACACAATCAGCAGGGGACACCCAGAAAGTACGGCATGGTCATCGACCTTGACAAGTGCACGGGCTGCGGCTCGTGCATGGTGGCGTGCATGTCCGAAAACAATGTGCCTTTCAAAAAGGACGAGACCGACAAGCTCAAAAGCATCACCTGGATGCGGGTCTACAAGCTGACCAACGGCAAGCCCTTTCCGGAAACGGAAGTGTGCTATCTGCCCCGGCCCTGCATGCACTGTGAAGGAGACCACGGCCATTCACCCTGCGTCTCCGTGTGCCCGGCCACGGCCACCGATTACGATCACACATCGGGCATCGTCAGCCAGATTTACACCCGGTGCTTCGGCTGCCGGTACTGCATGGCCGCCTGTCCCTACCATGCGCGGTATTTCAACTGGTTTGACCCGGTCTGGCCCGAGGGCATGAAGGAGTCCTTAAGCCCCAACGTGTCGGTGCGCATGCGCGGCATCGTGGAGAAGTGCAGCTTCTGCTACCACCGCTATCAGCTGGCCATGGAAAAGGCCTACGTGGAAGAGCGGGACACCCTGGAGGAGGGCGAATACCAGACCGCCTGCACCCAGGCCTGCCCGGCCGGCGCCATCATTTTCGGCGACCTGAACAACCCGGACCACGCGGTCCACCAGATCGCCCAGCCGGGTGAACACGGCGGAAAGCCCGGCAACCCCAACGTCTTCCGGCTGCTGGAACGCCTGGGCACCAACCCCAAGGTTTACTACCTGTCCAGCCGGGAGTGGGTGCGCAAAGCCGGTGACAATTACCTTAAAACAGAAGCCCCGGGCAAGGAGCCGAAAGGCCATTAGAACAACACCCGCGTCGGCGGGTATGGATATATAAACCAGTCATCACAAACAGGGAGCATATAGTTTATGGATTCTGCACTCATTCCCCAGGGAGTCGATCGTTGTCCGCTGCCGAAGTTTCTCATCGGCGTGGCGGTGGTGGGCGCGGTGCTGCTGTGGGGCGTTTACGCCATGCTGCTGTGCTGGTTCAAGGGCCTCAACCAGACCAACATGAACGACTACTACGGGTTCGCGTTGTGGATCTGGGCCGACCTGGCGGTGATCGCCCTGGGCGGCGGCGCGTTCTTCACCGGTTTTCTGCGCTACATCGTGGGCAAGGATGAACTGAAAAACATCATCAATTTCGCGGTGGTCATCGGGTTCATCTGCTACAGCTCGGCCCTGCTGATCCTGGCCATCGACATCGGCCAGCCGCTGCGGGGGTGGTTTATCTTCTGGCATGCCAACGTGCACTCCATGCTCACCGAGGTGGCCTTCTGCCTGTCCTGCTACTTTGCCGTGCTGACCATCGAGTTTGTTCCCCTGATCCTGGAAAACCGTCAGCTGGCCAAGGTGCGCTTCTTCCATCACCTTGCCCACAACATGCACGAAATCATGGCGGTGTTTGCCGCCACCGGCGCCTTCCTGTCGTTCTTCCACCAGGGTTCCCTGGGCGGCGTGGCCGGCGTGCTGTTCGGCCGGCCCTTCGGCTTCCGCGAGCAGGTGCTGGTATGGCCCACCACCTTCTTCCTGTTCACGTGGTCGGCGGCGGCCTGCGGCCCCTGCTTCACCATCCTGGTCACCAAGATCACCGAAGCCATCACCCGGAAAAAGCTGGTGGGCGACGCGGCCATCAATACCCTGGCCAAGATCTCCGGCTGGATGATCACCACCTACATCATCGCCAAGATCATCGACACCATCTACTGGGCCGCGGTGACGGCCCCCGGACACGCCGGCCAGACCCTGGGCGCCTTCTACGCCAACTGGTTCTACGGCTACTGGATGCTGATCGCCGAGGTGGTTGTGGGCGGCGTGGTCCCCGGCCTGATGCTGCTGTCTCCCAGGGTGCGGAGCAACGGCAAACTCCTGGTCACCGCCGCGGTGCTGGCCTGCGTGGGCGTTTCCCTCAACCGGTGGGTCATGGTGCTGCAGGTCATGGCCGTGCCGGTGATGCCTTTTGACCAGTGGGTGCTTTACTTCCCCAGCTGGCAGGAGATCGCCACCACCGTTCTGCCCGTGGCCTACGGCGTGCTGCTGATCGCCTTTGCTCATCGCTACCTGCCGGTGTTCCCGCAGGAAAAGGAGTTGAACCGCTAATTTTCGCCGCCACCGCGGCGTCAAGGAGGTTGATATGTTTCCGTTTGTGTTTGAATGGCATTGGGATACGGCGCACCTGGTATTTCACGGCGGCCTGTGGTACGCCCTCTCGATTCTGGGCGCGGGCATGACCTACTGCGTTTTAAAGGCCCTGTACGACACGCTTCGCGGCGACGATCACGGCGGCCACGACAGCCACCACTAATACTGACCGATTCATCACAAAAGCGCCTGCCCCCGCTTTGGAGGAACAGGCGCTTTTTTTGTCGCTGAATATCGAACACCGAACAGGGAACCGCGGAATCATGAAGCGGAAACACATTTCCAGGTCGAATATTGCAAACCACTGACTGGCCCGCTTAAAAGAGGGCCGGGGTAAGGGGGACCCAAATCCATGGACCAGATCATCGTTGAAGGCGGCCGGCGCCTTTGCGGCACCGTTGAAATCAGCGGCTCCAAAAACGCGGCCCTGCCCATTCTGGCATCTTCCATTCTCACCGGCGGGGTGTGCACCTACACCAACGTTCCCAACCTGCGGGATATCCGCAGTATCAAGGAGCTGCTCACCCACCTGGGCGCGAAGGTGGAAAGCAGCGGCTCATCGGTTCGAATCGACGCCTCCGGCGTCAACAACCACGAGGCCCCCTATGACCTGGTGCGAAAGATGCGGGCCTCCATCCTGGTGCTCTGCCCCCTGGTGGCGCGGCTGGGCCGGGCCCGGGTGTCGCTGCCCGGCGGGTGCGCCATCGGCGAACGGCCCATCGACTTCCATTTAAAGGGTCTTCAGGCCATGGGCGCGGACATCGAACTTGAACACGGGTATGTGAACGCCTCGGTCAAAAAACTGGCCGGCGGGTCCATCTATTTTGACGTGCCGTCGGTCACGGGCACGGAAAACCTGCTCATGGCCGCGGCCCTGGCCCACGGCACCACCCGCATCGGCAACGCGGCCTGCGAGCCCGAAGTCACGGCCCTGGCCGAAGTGCTCAACCGGATGGGCGCGAAAATCACCGGCGCCGGCACCCCGGACATCACCGTGGAAGGGGTGACCTCCCTGAGTCCGGTATCCGTCAACATCATTCCAGACCGCATTGAAACCGGCACCTTCATGGTGGCCGCGGCCCTGACAAAGGGCGACATCACCATCACCAACGCCGAGCCGGGCCACCTGAAAGGCCAGCTTGACAAACTGGCCCAGACCGGGGCCGGCATCGAGGTCAACGGCAGGTCCATCCGCGTGACAGGGGCCGACGAGATTCGAAGCGTGGACGTGAAAACCCTTCCCTACCCCGGCTTTCCCACTGACATGCAGGCCCAGTTCATGGTGCTCATGTCCGTTGCCGGCGGCCGCTCGGTGATCACGGAAACCATTTTTGAAAACCGGTTCATCCATGTGAGCGAACTCAAGCGCATGGGCGCGGACATCACCATCTCCGGCAACACGGCCGTGGTGGCCGGCGTGCCCAAACTTTCCGGCGCGCCGGTGATGGCCTCCGACCTTCGGGCCAGCGCCTCCCTGGTGCTGGCCGGCCTGGTGGCCGACGGCAAAACCGAGATCAGCCGCGTCTACCACCTGGACCGGGGATATGAAAAGCTGGAGGAAAAATTTGAGCGCCTGGGCGCCTCCATCCGGCGCGTTGCGCCGTGATGAACGGACCGGCCCCTTTATCGAACGCGGGCAGGAGAATGACGAAAATAGAAAGCCATCGACACCGGCCGGAATATTACCAGGGCTGTCTGCTGGGCGGGGCCGCCGGCGACGCACTGGGCGCGCCGGTGGAGTTCATGCCGCTTGACCAGATTCTTCGCCAATTCGGCCCGAAGGGAATCACAGCTTACGCCCCGGTATTTGGCCGCGTGGGCGCCATCACCGACGATACCCAGATGACCCTGTTCACGGCCGAGGCCATGCTGCGGGCCGTCACAAGAGGCCATCACAAAGGCATCTGCTATCCCCCGTCCATGGCCTATTACTCTTATCAACGCTGGCTGATGACCCAGGGGATTGACAATGAACGGGCGGACAAAAGCGGCTGGCTGATAAACGTCAAGGGACTGTACAGCCAGAGGGCGCCGGGCAACTCCTGCCTCTCGGCGCTGAAGAGCGATCAGCAGGGCAGCACAAAAGAGCCGATCAACAACAGCAAGGGGTGCGGCGGAGTCATGCGGATCGCGCCCGTGGGCCTGGTTCCCCACATACTGGACATTTTTGACATGGGATGCGAAACCGCGGCCATCACCCACGGCCACCCCACCGGGTATCTGGCCGCCGGATGCCTTGCCCAGATTATTCGTGGCATCATTGACGGCCTTGACCTGGTTCCTGCCATTGAAGCGGCCGTCGACATTCTTGCCACAAAAAAACACCACGAGGAATGCCTTGTCGCCATCAACAGAGCATCGGCCGCCTGGCGGCACCATCCCCCCATCTTTGCCACGGTGGAGTCCCTGGGCCAGGGCTGGGTTGCCGAGGAAGCCCTTGCCATCGGCATTTACTGCGCCCTGGCCGCTGAAAACGATTTTGAAAAAGGGCTGATCCTGGCCGTGAACCATGGCGGCGACTCGGACAGCACCGGCGCCATTGCCGGCAACATTCTGGGCGCCCTGCTGGGCGTGTCCGCCATACCGGCAAAGTTGCTAGATCAACTGGAACTAAGAGAGACCATCACGCAGATCGCCAATGACCTGTACACCGGCTTTGAAGACACGGATGAGTGGGGGGACAGGTATCCGGGGTATTAGTTTTGATGGCATCGTAAAACGTCTCTACATCGTCATTCCGGGCTTTACCCGGAATCCAGTATAAAATTGATATATTCATTTTTGCTGGCCCCCGGCTCGGGGGCCGGGGTGACAAAAGAAAGTGGATTTCAACTTTTTACAAAACCATCAATCTTGTTTCTTCCAATGTCATCGCCCTGCTTGACCGGGCGATCCAGAAAAAAGTTT
>JBMORB010000304.1:0-3456 GCA_049320925.1 Thermodesulfobacteriota bacterium
AGCGATTTTGATTTGGATAAACAAATCAAAAGATGTACCGCCATGATTAAAACCGTTTTTGGACAACAGTGACAGGGAAGTATTCTGATGATTAAAATTTGAGCCGACACCGGAATCAAAATAAAAGGTAATTTTTAGAGGTAGCCTGATGAGGCTTGCCCGGTCGGGCTGGGATGAGAAGGGGGGAAAAATTAAGGGACACGGCTGCTCATGAGAGCCGTGTCCCTTTTTTAATTAGATTACCGTGACATTGGTAGCCGAGGGACCCTTTTGCCCTTGTCCAAGCTCAAAGGTAACCCGGTCGCCTTCTTTCAGGCTTTTAAAACCGCTTGCGTTGATAGCTGAATGGTGAACGAACACATCGGGGCCGTTTTCCTGCTCGATAAAACCGAACCCTTTTTGGTCGTTAAACCATTTGACTGTTCCATTGGCCATGTTGAAATCCTCCTTTCTATAAAAATATTCAAGATTTTAAACTGGAGGATGTAACAGGCTCAGGTGCGGTACTGTCCTTCAGAAAAAAATCGCTTCGCCAAACAAGGGCGAAGCCATGTTGATGGGATCACTCTACCCGGTTTTTTTATAAAAGCAAGACATTTCTTTTAAAGCAGGCATAAAGCCCACACACCAACCCGGATATTTCACGAGGGGATTTGGCTGCGGATGCAAGGCGCGGGCAGGCGGGTTCCTGGCCGCGCCGAAAAGAAGAGAGAGGGAAACCGACGGCCAAACCGCATTCGCCACGGCTGTGGCGGTCAGCGGGCAGGCAGGATATTTCAAAAATATTCGGGCTAGGCCGTGCCTTCGACGGTAAAGTGGCGGTCGAGCCGCATGGTGCGAAAGAGGGTCAGAATATTTTTGTTGGCGTTGACGATTTTAAGAAGACCTTTTGTCTTTGCCAGGGAGTTATGCACCGCGATCATGACGCCGATGCCCATGGAATCGATCATTTCAACGTCGGACAGGTCGATGACGATGGATTCGGGGGTGTCCTGAACCAGTTGCTGCAACTCTTCCCTGAATCCGTCGGCCATGGAGGCCACCACGTTGGTGCCGGGTTTAACGGTGGCCTGGCGTCCCTGCAGGATGATTTCGCTTTGTCCCATCTTGAAGCTGCTCCATACGAAAAACACGATTAAAACGACATACCGGCATCGGGGCGCGGCATGGAAATACTGTAGCACCGCTTTTTCGAAAGCGCAAACAAAAAGAAGGGCGGCTTACCGGGCTTCGGACCGGGGACGGGCCTTGGGCGCGGGCTGGGGCCGGCGGGGAACAACTGGCTTTGGCGGGTTCTTTTTTTCTTCCGTGCTCTGGATCAGTGCCTTGACCTGCCGGGTGAACTGGTCGGTGTACTGGGTGTCGAGGACCCACAGGTGGAAGGTCTGCTCGTAAGAGATACCCATTTCACCGGCATAGTTGGCGGGGTAGACAAAGACCGGCATGCTTTTCTTTTTCAGGTTTTTGCAGATGCGGGTCAAGGAGGTGTAAACGGCCTCTGCCGGGAGTCCCCTGGGCTCCACGACGAATATCTTGATGCAGCTGGTCAGGTCCGCCATGTTCACCCCGATGTCGGAACTGTTGATCATCAGGATGGCCTTGAGCTGGTCCTTGGTTTTCAGGGAAAAGAGGTACCGCTTTCGCTGGAATCCGAGTTGCAGGTATTCGTTGGAGAGCTTGCGGATGGTGCTGGAGCCGGGAACCAGGTCAAGGGCCTGGATCATCAGGCCGCCGGACTTGTGTTCGTAGAAGCTTTCCATGATGGCCAGGTCTTCGTGGGTGGTGCTGGCCAGGTAGTACCCTTCCGGCAGAACGGCCTCCTGGTGGTCTTCGCGCCGGTGCCGGAAGTAGGCCAGCGAATCGATGGAACACCCCTTGGGGCTCTGGGTGTTGCGGGCCACGCTGCCATAGACCGACAGGGCGAATTTGTCGTTGGAATCGTAGTAGCTGATCAGGTAGTCCAGGTGGGCCGAGGCAAACGAATAAGATTCGTACACGTAGCGGGCCGCCTGGTTAAGCAGGGCGAGCCGCTGGTGCACCTGGGGGATGGTGTTCTGGGAGGAGTGCAGGCAGAGGATCCAGGTCTTTTCGTAAAACCGCAGCATGGCCAGGTGGCCCAGGATCATGCCCTTGTCCTGGTAAATGAAGTGCCGGGCGATGTGGGGGTTTCGCGTGTAAAGGTTTTCGTAGGTCTTTTTGACCTGGTCCTTGCGGTCGTGCAGCAGTTCGTAGCTGTCCGAGTAGATGATGCCGTTGCGGAAGAAAAAGTCCCACAAAAGGTCCATGTTGACCGAGTCGCAGAGGTAGGAGTTGCCGTCCTCGGCCTGGCCCAGGATGGCCAGCAGGTTCATGTGGTCGTTGATGGCCATGTCCAGGATGGTGATGCCGCATTTGACCGCGTGCCGTTCTTTTTCCTCCGGCACGCTGTAGATCACCTGGCCCCGGCACCGCAGAGTAAAGTTGCTGGCGAACTTGAGCGTGGTTTCCGGCGTGACCAGGCCGGGCAGCAGCACCGCGTCCTCCTCGTTTTCCTCCACCGAGAACCCGGAGCCCGACATGTCGAGGATCTTGAGCTGAATGTCTTTGCCGGTGAGCGGGTGCCGGATGACGGCGTCCGGAGAAGGCACCAGCTTCTGGCGGGCGCTGCGGTGCTCCCTGGGCTTGAACCGCTGAATTTCGAAGTTCAGGGGCTCCAGCACGATGTCCCGGTAGGACTTGTCTCCACTTTGCTTGAAGATCAGGCATTCGCCGGAATAAATGGTGTCCTTGCCGGACAGAAAGATGAGGTTGACCTTCACGTCCGGGTTGATCCACTTGAAGGTGGGCGACATCTTGCCGATGAGCCGGATGTGAAAGGCCATGGTGGAAAAATCCATCAGTTCGCCGCGGTAGACCACGCTGTTCTGAACCATGCGCACGTCGATGCCCTGGCAGTCGTAGCGCTTGACCCGCCGCTTGTTCACCTCCTCGTACTGCCGGGGGAGCTTGAGCACGATCCGCTTCCGGCTGGCGCTGACCACCTCGGGCCTGACCAGCAGCACCTTGTTGTTGTCCGGGATCAGCACCTCCCGGATCCGGTAGTTGCGGAACACGGGAACCAGGTCCGATATGTCGGTCCAGGCGCACTCCAGCCGGGCGTCCTTGCAGGGCATGGGCAGCACGTGCTTGGTGACCTTGTGGTCGAACTTCTTGTGGTGAAAGTTGATGAGGATGGTCTCATCCTGGAAGTTGATGTAGTTGAGCCGGTCGATGAGGTATTTGATTTTTCCGCTTTTTTTGCCGGCGGCGGCCTCGGTTTTTTCGTTGAGGCTGATCAGCCTGGATTCGGGCGTGACCTTGAGCCGGCTGGTGGCCGACGGGTTGGGGAAGATTTTGACCTTCTTGGCGTTGCCGCTTTGAATCGGCTTGTATATGATATGCCGCTTGCCCGGAGAATCCACGAATGTCGACCCATGC
>JBMORB010000304.1:3556-12613 GCA_049320925.1 Thermodesulfobacteriota bacterium
CGTGACCTTGAGCCGGCTGGTGGCCGACGGGTTGGGGAAGATTTTGACCTTCTTGGCGTTGCCGCTTTGAATCGGCTTGTATATGATATGCCGCTTGCCCGGAGAATCCACGAATGTCGACCCATGCGCCAAAGTTAACGGGTTGGTTGAATCGTTTTGAATTGTTTGCTGAAAATGACTAGTACCATATCGTTGAATCAATATCGAGGCAAAAATTGGACACGGGAAGGAACATACAATATTTACAAGCCGGAAATGCCGCCGCCACCACCGGTGGGGGCGCAGGGGAAAGTAGTTGCCCCGGGGAGTCTGAAGGCCTGGCCGCGCCGGAAGAACCGTTTGCGCGAGGGAAGCCGGAGGCCAAGCCGCGGGGCGCGGTTCTTTTGGTATTTTCCCTGGCGGCAAGAAAAGTACACGGAGAAAAGAAGGAGAGAAGATTTTTCAAAAACTCGCCGTACATTGAATTTGATTTCGATACCGATACCGATCCCGATTTCGATCTGGATAAACAAATCAAATGATGTGTCGCCATGGTCAAAACCGTTTTTGGACAACAATGATCCGGATAAGCAATGGGGATTCGGATCAGGCAAACAGCCTGGCCATAAAGGGCAGGGCCACAAAAGTGCCCACCGTGCTCCCCAGGTTGACCAGCACCACCACCAGTAGCACCCGGGTCACCCGGTTTTTCCAGAATCCGCCGAAGGAGGTGATGTCGGAGGAAAGGTCTTCCAGGTCCCCCACGGTGGGCCGGCGCACCAGCGCTTCCACCAGGCCGGCCACCCAGCCTGCGGCGATGGCGGGGTTGAGCGACGTGATCGGCGCCGCGGCCGCGGCGGCGAGGATGGTGAGCGGATGGGCCCAGGCGGCAATGGCGCCCAGGCCGGCCAGGACACTGTTGGCAAGGATCCACAGGCCCAGCAGGTGCATGCCGGTTTCCAGGCCCCCCCTGACAAAACCCGTCACCAGCACCGCGAGAATGGCGGCGGGAATCCCCCATTTGAAAACGCCGGCAGAGACGCCGGCCGGCGGAACGGTTTCCAGGGCCGCCGTGTCGATGGCCGTGCCCCAGTATCGTTTGATGCCGGCCACGTGGCCCGCGCCCACCACGGCCACGATGTTTTGACCGGGCGCGTTGGCAATGGCCTGGGCCAGGTACTGGTCCCGCTCGTCGATGATGATCTTCCGGAGCATGGGATGGGAGGCCTCCAGTTCGGCCAGCACCATGTGAAGCACATCCTCCTGCTTGAGCTTTTCCACGTCTTCTTCGGAAATATCTTCGGCCCCTACCAGGGAACCCACCAGCTGAAAAAGGAGCCTGGTTTTTCCCCAGAAACCCATGGACCTCCAGGCCCGGGCCAGGGTGGCGCGGATTTCCCGGTCGGCCAGGTGGATCTGCGCCCCGGTCCGGTCCGCGGCCTCGATGGCGCTGATCATGTCCTGGCCCGGGGCCACGCCGAATTTTTCCGCGATTTTTTTCTGAAAGGATGCCAGCAGCAGGTTGGCCAGCAGCAGGAAAGCTTTTTTCTCCCGGATGATTTTCACCACGTCCATCCGGCGCCAGTGTTCCCGGTCGCGGATGGCTTCAAACCGGGGCCGGCAGAGTTCCACGCACACCGTGTCGGGCTTTCGCTCCTCGATCAGGCGGGTGACCAGCTCGGCGCTCTGTCGGGACACGTGGGCCGTGCCCACCAGGAGGATTTCCCTGTCTCCCGAGCGCAGAAGATGAAGATTGTCGTTGCTGTCCATGATGATTCTTTTCGTGAAATATTCGGGCCGACGTGTTAAATTGTCGCTTCGACACCGCCCGGATATAATTATTTGCCTGCCATGTCAAGGAAGATGTCAAATGGGTTTGTTTTTACTGAAAGTGCCATGTGTGTTTCGACCCCGACCCCGATCCCGATGGCGATAGCGATCCCGATCCCGATATCGATTGGGATAACATAAATTCATGGTTGAGGAGACACCGGTGAAAAAGCAGCAGACCACGGAGATCAGCGCCGCGAATTTCCAGATCACGGAAGAACCGTTTTACCTGCCCGCGGACAATGAAATCGCCATGTTCCAGGCGGCCTACGACGCCCGGTTGCCCGTGATGCTCAAAGGGCCCACCGGCTGCGGCAAGACCCGGTTCGTGCAGCACATGGCCTTCCGGCTGGGACGGCCCCTGGTCACCGTGGCGTGCCACGAGGACCTGTTTGTCTCCGACCTGGTGGGCCGCTACATGCTTCAGAACGACGAGACCGTGTGGCGGGACGGGCCCCTGACCACGGCGGTGCGCATGGGCGCCATCTGTTACTTCGACGAGATCGTGGAGGCCCGCAAGGACACCACCGTGGTGGTCCATCCGCTCACCGACGACCGCCGGACCCTGTACATCGACAAAAAGGGCGAGGTGATTCCGGCCCATCCCGATTTCCTGCTGGTGATCTCCTACAACCCCGGCTACCAGTCGGTGCTCAAGGATATGAAGCAGAGCACCCGCCAGCGGTTCGTGGCCCTGGACTTCGACTATCCGGCCGCCGGGCATGAAATCACCATCATTCAGAAAGAGGCGGGGGTGGACCACGAAACCGCCGACCGGCTGGTGCGCCTGGGTGCCCGCATCCGCAACATCCGGGAGCACGGCCTGACCGAGGGGGCCAGCACCCGGCTGCTGATCTATGCCGCGCGCCTGATTCAGAAGGGCGTTCCCGGGGAAGACGCCTGCCGGGCCGCCATCTGCCGGCCCCTGACCGATGACGAGGGGTTGCAGGAGACGCTGGATGATTTAGTAAAAGATTTATTTTAAGCCGGGCCTGTTTGCCGCCGAACAATATCTTGGAATGGAATATCGAATATCGAACAGGGAATGTTGAATATCGAAGGTCACAAGGACCGTTTTTCTCCATAAAAAATGGCCGGAAACAGCCTTCCTTCATCATTCGAAATTCGGTGTTCGATATTCGATATTTTTTATTTGATTTGTTTGATGTTTCACGGATTGATCCCGCCTATGGACGCTTCCTGCATATACGACAGCGATTCCCCGCTGGAGACCCTGGCCCTGGCCGATCCCGATCTGGCCCGGCAGGTGGAGGCGCGACTGAGGCGGGCCGGGTGCGATCCGGCGGCGCCCGCGGTCCGCATCCTGGCCGATGACGCGGTATATGCGCTTTCCATAGAGACCTCGCTGGGAAAGGCCGTGGCGGAAGGATATCTGACATTGATCACCGGCGGCGCGGGCTCCGCGGTGATCAACCGTTACAGCCGCTGCCTTCACGAGGCGGTTTCCGACGGTCCCACCTTTGCCCGGATCCTGGCCAGAAGCCTGCCCCCGGTGCTGACGCATTCCGATCCCCGGCTGTTTGAACGCTTCACCGCGGCCGTGACCCGGATAAAGGCCAAATGGCTCTACGCCCTGACCGCCGAGCCGCTGGAAATCATCGGCGAACTGGTGTCGGGGAGAACCGCGGACGCCGGCCTCGCCTACCTGGACCTGCTGCTGGAGGTATTCGCCCACGACCTGACCTACAACCAGTACCGGCGGTTTACCGCCGAATTCCCCAGGGCCGTGCTGTCGTTTGCGCCCGGCCAGCGGGCCTGGAAAACGGCCCAGCTTCAACGGGTGGTCCGCGAGGACTTCGATCTGGCCTGTCTCTTTCTGGAACCCCTGACCCGGGAACTGGCCTTTCTGTCCCCGGCCGGTCTTGAGGAGTTTGTTTCCCGGGGGCTTGACCGCCACGGCAAGGACAGAAACCGTGGCAAAAAATTTCTCACCCTGGAGTCCCGGACCGCCATTGAAACCTGCGACCGGCTCCGGACCACGGCCGTTTTTTCGGAAATGCAGCAGAAGCTGGCCTGCTATCTGCGCGCGCGCACCGGCCGGGCTGTCACGGTCAAGCCGGTCTCCGGACTGCCGGAGACCCTTTTCCCCGGCCGGTCTGATGTGCTGGCCTGTTTTGACGGCCAGACGGTTTATCTGGCCGACGAGATCAGCCGCCATCCCAGCCGGGAGGTTAACAGCGCCCTTTACAAGGCCCTGGCCTGGGTGGAGGCCGGCCTTTTTGAGTTCGGCACCTTTGATTTCGATCTTCAGCGGGCACTGGAATCCGCCGGCCGGGTTCCGGAAAGGGCCCGTCCGGCCCATGACGGCCGGACCGACATGGAACGGTTTTTTCACGGCTTTCCCTGCCCGGACCTGGCCGCCGACCTTTTTTCCATTTTTGAATACGGGCGGGTCCGCACCCTGCTTTCGGCCCGGTACCCGGAGGGGGCCCGGCGCTGTTATGACCTGATCCTTCAGGAGGCCGGCCGTGATCCGGAGTCCGGCGCGGCAGATCCGCTGATGCGCGCGCTGCACGCCCGGGTCGCTCTTGGCCGGAACCCGGCCGCGGACTCCGGCACGGGGAAGCGAACGGTCGAAGCCGTGGCCCGTATGTTCGCCCATCATGCGGCCGGCCGGCCGTTCGCCGAAGCCTCGGCCCGGGCGGTGTTTGCCGTTCACGAGGCCATGGGCCCCGGACCCTTTCTGCGGGACGGCGGTTACACGGCCACGGCGTTTCCCCTGGGCCTTAGGCTCCGGCCGGCCCTTTTTGCCTGGGCCTGGGGCGAGCATGACCGGCTGGCGGACCGGGTGCGCCGGGCCGTGGAAAAAGAGGGGTACAGGGCTTACAAGTCGGATATCCTGCGGCGCATGCGGGAGCAGGGCGGGACGCTTCATGCCGGGGATATTCAGGAGATCGTGGAACAAACGGCCCGGGAAACCGGCGACGGGGAAACCGGCGCCGGGCCCGGCCTTCCCGGCATCGACCTGGGCGACCTGCGCGGCGTCCTGGCCCCCGACGCCGCGGCCCCGCCCCACGCCGGGGGGCCGACCTTCCGGTACAGAGAATGGGACAACACCATCGGGGACTACCTGGCCGACCACGTGCTGGTGCGGGAGCGCCGCTGCGAGACGATAGACGCGGGGTTTTATCAGGCCGCCCTGTCCCGGCACCGGGGCCTGGTGAAAAAGATCCGCTACGCCTTTGAACTGCTCAAGCCCGAAGGCATGACCATACTGCGGAAGTGGCGGGAAGGAGAGGATTTCGACTACCGCCAGCTGATCGAGTTCGTCATCGATAAAAAGGCCGGCAAAACCCCCTCCGAACGCATTTACATCAAGCGGCTCAAGCAGGTGCGGGACGTGGCCGTGCTGCTGCTGCTGGACATTTCCCGGTCCACCTCCGGCGCGGTGGCCGGCGCGGACGACGCAACGGTACTCTCCGTGGAAAAGGAGGCCGCGGTGCTGTTCTGCGAGGCTCTGGACGTGGTGGGCGACGCCTTTGCCATTGCCGGGTTTTCAGGCACCGGGCGACTGGGCGTGGATTATTTTCCCATCAAGGATTTCGATCAGCCCATGACCGAAGAGACGAAGCGGGCCATCGGCGGGCTTTCTCCCCAGCGCAACACCCGCATGGGCGCCGCCATCCGGCACGCCACGGCAAAGCTGAAGGCCGCGGCGGCCGCCTCGAAACTGATGATCATCGTCACCGACGGGTTTCCCAACGACCTGGATTATAAACGGGAGCGGGCCATTGAAGACACCCGGCGGGCCCTGCTGGAGGCCCGGGCCGGGGGCATCGCCATTCACACCATCACCGTCAATATCGCCGGCGACGGGGTGCTGGACGATCTTTACGGAAAGGTGCGCCACAGCGTGATTTCCAACGTGCGGGAGCTGCCGGACAGGCTGCTGCGGATCTACGGGCGGCTTACGGGATAACGGTGTACTTTTCTTTGGCGCAAAGAAAAGTATAAACTTAAGGAACGATTCGTTGCATCGGCTTTTTCTTACTCTTAATCGTGCTCGTGCTCGTGATGGTGCTCGTGCTCGTGATCGTGCTCGTGCTCGTAATCGTGATCCGCGGCAAAAGGGTTTCGATCAAGATTACGAGTAAGAGCACGAGTACGATTAAAGAGGAATCGGTTCGGATGTTGCACATGTGGATGCGGACAAACCAATGAACGACATGATCCTCTACAACGGCATCTATCACTGGGAGGGGCTGGGCAAGGCCTTTGGCCTGGCCACGGGCAAGATCCGGCTTCGCGTCTTCGACCTGGACAAGGCGCCGGACAGCGGCGGCATTCGCCATCTGCGGCCAATGGTGGTGGTGGTCTCGGACGTGGCCGGCGAAAACATCACGGTCAAGGGATGGGCCGGCCCCCTGGCCTCCTTTATCTCAAAGACGTTTCATATCGATCCCCACCGGATGCTCTGGGTCGAACACTATCCGGAGGTCCAATACGGGGTTAAACACGTTAAGCATATCGACGAGCTTTTTGAGGCGGTGGAGTTCACCTGGGAGGAGGGCGTGGCCGTGGCGCCCAAATGGCGGCCGTTGAAGCCGCCATTGAAGGATATTATTAAAAGTCTGGTGGACAACTGCCCGACCTGACGGCGCGGCCGGAGCACGTGCCGCATCAAGGTTTTATTTGACAACCGGTCCACGGATGGATACAATCTGAACCCGTCTCACACCGTATCCGACAGTGTGGAATTCCCGTCATAACGATCCATGCGAATGGATGCTTATGATTACCCAAAACCCGTAACACAGGAGGAGCACAGAATGAAAAAGTTGAGCATTGCAGTTCTGGCGTGTGTCATCATGATCAGCATGGTCGGCGTTGCGGCGGCCAACAATGTCCGGCAGGATTGCGGCTGCGGCCTGGGCGGCATGGCCATCGGCGACAAGGAAGGCATCATCTGGAAGCTGGTCGGTACCTTCCTCAACGGCATCTGCGGCAACCAGACTTTTGCCATGTCCAGCGGCACCCTGGATTGCGGCAAAGACCCCCTGACGGCCAATTATGACAAGATGAACGTGTTTGTGGCCGACAACATGGATGTGCTGGCCATCGACATCGCCCAGGGCCAGGGCGAGTCCCTGGACGCTCTTGCCGAGATCGCGGAAGTTTCGGCCTCCGACAGACCGGCCCTGTTTGCGGCCCTTCAGAGCAACTTTGATTCCATCTACCCCACCGCTGAAGTGACCGCCAAGGATGTGGTGGACGGGATTGCCCAGATCATGCAGACCATCTAGTATTAATGGTCGATTTAAAAACAAAAAAGAGATACATGGTTTTGTTTCGCCATGTATCTCTTTTTTTTATGCTGGCGTTTGTGCCGGTTCTTTTTCTTCCGGTTCATGCCGTGGCCGGTCCTCCGACCGCGGATGAATTGATCGCCCTTTCCCGGCAGAAAAATCTTTCCCGGGACCGTTACTGGCACATCCTGATGCACTACGGGAAAACCCTTTTCGGGTTTAAAAGCCAGGTGGATGATCCTCAGTTTTTTCTGGCACCGGACGGCAAGACCAATCCCCGGGCCGAACTGGAGGCCACCATCGCGGCCCTGTTCCAGCCGGACGACGAGGCGGCCCATCCGTTTGTGTGCCGGTTCTACGCCCGGTTTGCCTGGCTCAGGGAAACGCTGGGCGCGGACACGGAATCTTATGCCCACAGGGCCTGCGAGGAGATCGATCGCATTGAGCCGGTGTCGGCCACCCTGGTGTTCCCCACCTATTATATGAACAACCCGGCGTCCATGTTCGGCCATACCCTGCTGGCCATTCAGACCGACTATGAAAACAAGCGGCTGGCCTACGCGGTCAATTACGCGGCCCGGGCCGACAACGTGAACGGCCTTTCCTTTGCCGTTTCCGGCATCTTCGGCCTTTACAAGGGCTATTACTCGGTGGAGCCTTATTACAAAAAAATCCAGGAGTACGGCGACATTCACCAGCGCGACATCTGGGAATATCCCCTCAACCTGACGCCTGAAGAACTCCGGCGCCTGATCCGCCATGTGAAGGAGTTCGATAAGGGAGTTTACACCGACTACTTTTTCTTTGACGAAAACTGCTCTTACAACCTGCTTTATCTTCTGGAGGCGGCCCGGCCATCGGTGAACCTGGTGTCCCGTTTTCGGGGGCCGGCGGTGCTGCCCGTGGACACCATCAGGGCCATGGCCGAAGAAGGACTGCTGGCCGAACCGGCCTTCCGCCCCTCCAAGGCCACGCGCATCAAGCAGGCCATTGACGCGCTGGACGGCCCGGCCGTGGCCACGGCCCTGGATGTCATTGACGGCCGCGCCGCTCCGGCCGATGCCGGCCAGGACGACCCGGCCCGGCAGGCCGCCATTCTCGACCTGGCAGCGGAACAGCTTCAATACCTGTACGTGAAAAAGGAGATCGACAAGCCGACCTACCAGCAGCGGTTCCTGGGCACGTTGAGCGCCCGCAGCCGGCTCGGCGTGATGAGCCCGGAAACACGGGAGACGGTCCCCGCGCCGCCCCGGCCGGAAACCGGCCATGCCTCCAACCGGTTCAGCCTGGCGGCCGGTAAACGCGACGGCGAGGGGTTCGCGGAACTGCGGTTCCGGCCCGCTTTTACCGACCTTCTGGACATGGATTATATCCACAACCAGGGCGCCCAGATCGAGTTCGGCGACGCCCGGCTCCGCTATTCGCTCTCCGGTCATTCTTTCCGATTGCAACAGCTTGACATCATCGATATTATCTCCATATCAGGCAGGGACGCCTTTTTTAAACCCCTTTCCTGGAAAGTGGATACCGGCTTTCACCGCAAAACCATGGAAAACGGGCAGGCCTCTCTTTACTACCGGCTCAACACCGGCACCGGCGTGGCCTTTGATCTTCCCGTCACAGGACTGGTTTACGCCATGGTGGACGGCGAGGTGGACCTGTCCGGCGCGTTGAATGAGAGTTACGCCCTGGGACCGGGCCTGGCCCTGGGCATGGTAAAGACCGTGGCGCCTTTCTGGAAGGCGCACCTGCGCGGCGGCGTGAAATGGTTTGTGGCCGGTGACGACCACGTGGAAAGGACCGTTGGATTTTCAAACAACTTCCGGGTGTCAAAGAACCACCAGGTCTCGGTGGAAGTGGAATGCGAAAGGGTGCGGCACGAGACGGATACGGAGGTGTCGGGTGTGTGGCATATTTTCTTCTGATGATGGCAACGTAAAAAGCCCAATGTCCGTGTACTTTTCTTTGGCGCAAAGAAAAG
>JBMORB010000305.1:0-12257 GCA_049320925.1 Thermodesulfobacteriota bacterium
TGCTGTACGGCCTTTTTTCACTGCGGTTTGTCTATGTGTTCTGCATCGGCACCATCTGGTGTTTTCTGCCGGTATTTGCCAGCGGCATCGGCCTGACCAGTTCTCAGATCGGGGTGCTGATCATGCTGGGCGTTTTTGTCAGCGGACTTCTGCAGATGCCCATGGGTATGCTGGCCGACCGCATGGATAAAAAGCGAATGGCGGTTGTCGGCGGCCTGATGACGGCGATCGCCATGGTGGTTTACATCTGGGCCGACGGTTTCTGGAGCCTGTTTGCCGCCAGCGTGGCCTTTGGCGTCGGCGGGGGCGTGGCCATGCCGCCGCTTATGGCCATGGCCGTGGTCAAGGGCGGTGATACCAGGGCCATGGGGTCGGTCATGTCCCTGCTCACCGTCGCTCACAGCATGGGCATGCTGTGCGGCTCCCTTGTCGGGGGCATCGCCATGGATTTTTTTTCCCTTCGTCAGGCCTTTCCCTTTGCCGGCATGATCATGGCGGCCGGGGTTGTGGTTTTCGCGGTTTGCACTTATAGTAATCCAGACGGGCAGACGATGGATCGGCCGGTTGAACGTATACCCGGTCCCCACGACGGCATCTGACCCGGATATCTCAAAAGACACGTCGGACCGTTATACGATCGATCCATAATCGGTCGTAAGAACAACATGGGCCAATGAAACCCACTGCCATTGACAGATATATCGCGGGAGAACTGGTGCCGGTGTTTGGCGTCAGCGTGGCCGTGTTCACCCTTATTTTTCTTACGCACCAGCTTCTGGATATTACCAATTTTATTGTCAACTACGGCATGGGTCTTGGCACGGTACTGCTGTTGCTGGCCTATTCAACCCCCCAGTTTCTGGTTTATGTCATTCCCATCTCCACCATGATGGCCGTGCTGCTGACCTTTCTGCGCATGTCCGACGACAACGAGATCGTTGCCCTCAAGTCTTGCGGTGTCAGCCTGTACCGCCTTCTTTATCCGGTAATGGCATTCTGTGTCCTGACAGGCCTGCTGACGCTGCTGATGACCGTGTGGGGTCTGCCCAGAGGTAAAACAGCTTTTAAACAAATGTCCTATGCGGTGATTGTTTCCAACCCGAATATCGGCATCAAGGAGCGGGAGTTTAACAGCCTGCTTGGCGGAATAACCCTTTATGTCGGGCAGTTTGACAAAAAAACCCGTATCCTTTCGGATGTTTTTATCGAGGATCGGCGAAGCGCGGGAACGCCGGTCACCATTTGCGCTCCTTCCGGCGCGCTTCATTTTGATCTGATTAATCCGGCGATCCGGCTTTCTCTTGAAGGTGGGACAATGTATCAGGTTGATCTGAGAGCCAGAACTTCGCAGGTAATACGGTTTGAAACTTACGACATCAATCTCAATGTACAGCGGGTTCTGGGAGTGGGTTCCAGCGCCCCAAAGGACGAAAAGGAGATGACCTTTGATGAGCTTTCCGCTCATATACATGCAGCCAAAACATCGGGTGCTCCTCACGTTCAGGCCCTGATGGAGCTTTATAAGAAAATTTCCATCCCCTTTGCCTGCCTGGCCCTGGGCTTTTTGGCGCTTCCGCTGGGGGTCCAGGCCCGGGGAAGGAAAACATCATCCGGCATCGGATTGGCGCTGGTCTTTTTCCTTGTTTACTATATGGTCCTTTCAGGGGGTGAAATTATGGGAGAGGCCGGCGTCCTTCACCCGGCATTAGCCATGTGGCTGCCGGATGTGGTGATGGCCGGGCTCGGGTTGTTCCTTCTTGGGAAGGCGTCAAAAGATCAAAGCCTGCGGGAATTCGTGGAACGGCTGTTTCTCCGGGTCAGATCCGGTTTGAGGTAGTGCGGCATGCCCATCCTGTTCAGATACATCATCAAAGAAATTTTAAAGGGATTTGCCGTTGTCATGGCGGTGGTCATCGTCATTTATGCGGCCGTCGATTTTTTTGAAAAAGTTGACGGTTTTATGAATGCCGGAGTGCCTCTGTCCCGTATGGTATCATTTTTTCTTTTCAGAACTCCTTTCATCATTGTCCAGACCATGCCAGTGGCTGTACTGCTTGCATCCTTGGTGGTTTTTGGCCTCATGAACCGTCGTAATGAGGTGACGGCCCTCAAGAGCAGCGGCATCGGCATGGGAACCTTGCTCAAACCGGCAGCGGCCGCAGGAGTTGGCTTTGGCGTTTTACTGTTTCTGATTTCAGATGCCGTTGTCCCGGATGCCATAAGCCGGGCCAACTATATATGGCTGCAACAGGTCCGCCAGAAGACATCGGTGGTCGATAAAAAAAATGACATCTGGATAAAGGACGATCAGGTCATTGTGCATATCCGTCATTATCAGCCTCAGAACCAAAGGGCGTTTGGCTTGATGTTGAATTGGTTTGACGACGGGTTTCATCTCATTCGTCGCGTTGACGCGGCGAGGGGGATTTATGCGAAGGGGCGCTGGATTCTGGGCAATGTGCTTGACCAGCGGTTTGACGCTTCAGGTAATTTTACTCTGGCTGAGTATAATGAAAAAATGAAGGTCGATCTTGATCTCTTACCAGAAGACCTGGACAGGGCCGTTAAAAGCACAGCCGAGATGAGTTTTACCGAACTGCTGGATACAATCCAACAGCTGGAAAGACAGGGGTACGGTGCTGTCACCTACCAGGTGGACCTGCAGGCAAAGCTTGCATTCCCTTTTGTCTGCCTGATCATGAGCCTTTTTGGCGCGTCCCTGGGCGTTCTGGGCAAAACCAGGGGAGGAATAACGGCCAATGCGGCTTATGGGGTGGGAGCTTCTTTTGCCTACTGGATTTTTCACAGTTTTTGCGTTTCATTGGGGTATGGCGAGGTGCTTCCGCCCCTTATCGCCGCATGGTCGGCAAACCTGGTTTTTCTCTCCGCGGCTGGTGCCTTGATGCTCTATGCCCGGCGGTGACGCCGTATCCGTCAAGGTCGTCATATGAGAGCTTTCTATAACCTGCTGCTGACGGCTTTTTTTGCCCTGGCCTCGCCGTTTTTCCTTGCGGCGGCCGTTTTCTCGGCAAAGCGCAGGGGCACTGTTCTGAAACGGATGGGGTTCCAGGCCCTCACTGACAACAGATTACTGGATGGCGTCCATCGCCCTGTCTGGATTCATGCGTTATCGGTGGGGGAGGTTCTTTCCGCCGTTGAATTGGCAGTCAGCCTGAAACAGGCTTTTCCCGGACGGCCCATTGTTTTTTCAGCCACCACCAAGACCGGCATCGCCACAGCCGAAAGCCGCCTGACCGGGATCGCCGATGAGATTTTTTATTTCTGCTATGATCTGCCTTTTACCGTGTGCCGGATGGTTGACCGGGTCAACCCCGGCATGGTGGTGATCGTGGAATCGGATATCTGGCCCAATTTCCTCCGGACGCTTGAAAAAAGGCGGATTCCGGTGGTGCTGGCCAACGCCCGGCTTTCGGAAAAAAGTTTTGCCGGTTACCGGCGGTTTGCATGGGTGATGAGACCGGCGCTGAAGGTGTTCGCGGCTGTCTGCGCCCAGACCGGCCGGGATAAAGACCGTTTTGCCGCCCTGGGTGTTCCGGCAGACAGGATTGCGGTTGCGGGCAACATCAAGTTTGATCAGCCGGCCCCAGATGTAACCAATGAACGGAAAAAGGAACTGCGGCGCCTGCTGGGTGTCGGACCCGAAATCCGGATCCTGGTGGCCGGCAGCACCCATCCCGGCGAGGAGGAAATGGTGGCCCGGGCCGTTGACGCTGCCGGAAAGAGCATTGAGAAACTGATGCTGGTGGTGGCGCCCCGGGATCCGGCCAGGGCAGGGGCGGTGCGGGATCTTCTCGGCGGGCCGGCAGCAGGTGTATTCACCCTGACCGAGGTGAACCAGCGTGGAGGGAAAGATCCGGTCCGCATGGTGGTGATCGACCGTATCGGCCTTTTAAAAGAAGCTTATGCCATTGCCGATGCTGCCTTTATCGGCGGAAGCCTGTTGAATTTCCGGGGGCACAATCCCCTTGAGCCGGCGGCCTGTAAAAAGCCGGTGCTATTCGGCCCCCACATGGAGGATTTTGCCGAAATCGCGCAACTGTTGATCGACGGCGGAGGCGCCCGGCGAGTGCGCGACGCCGGATCGCTCGGTGCCGCCGTGGCCGAACTGCTGGCCGATAACGAGGCACGCCGCCGCATGGGTGAGGCCGCTTTTCACGTGTTTGAGACAAACCGGGGCGCCCTGGACAGGGTAATGGCCGTTTGCCGGGAATTCGCGGACAAGGCCCCGAACCGGCAGGCGTCTTTCAGCGGATTTTTCTCCGTCGCGCTGGTTCCGCTATCCGTTTTATACGGACTGGCCGCCCGGCTGCGGCGGGAACTTTATGCCGGCGGGATCATCAAGTCCAGGCAACTGCCCTGCCCGGTGGTGTCGGTGGGCAACATCACCGTGGGGGGGACCGGCAAGACGCCCATGACCATTTATATTGCCAGGCTGCTGATGCGTATGGGCCGCTCGCCCATGATCGTGAGCCGGGGGTATCGGGGAACCGCGTCCGCCACCGGAGGCATGGTAAGCGACGGCAAGCGCATACGGATGGATGTTCATCAGGCCGGTGATGAGCCATTCATGATGGCCCGGTCCCTTTCCGGTGTCCCCGTGGTGGTGGGGAAGAAAAGATATGCGGCGGCCACGGCGGCCATGGAAAAGACTTCCCCGGACGTGGTGATTCTGGATGACGGGTTTCAGCATTTTCAGCTTGCCCGGGACCTTAATATCGTTCTCATGGACAGTGCCCGGCCCGTTGGCAACGGCCGGCTTCTGCCTGCCGGCCCTTTGAGGGAACCTTTATCTTGCCTGACCCATGCGGATGCGTTTGTGTTTACCCGGTCGGATCCGGCCGGCGAAGAAAAGCCGCCGGGTGGCGTGATCGGGCCATACGTGAAAAGTAAACCCGTTTTCCGGGCCTGTCACAGGCCGGTGGTGGCGGGTCGGATTGGGGCCGGAGCCGCCGGCCCGCTTTCCGGCTCAACGACTGAAACGTTGCAGGGGATGCCGGTCTTTGTTTTCTGCGGGCTTGCCCGGAACCGTGAATTTTTGAAAAGTGTTCAGCAGGTGGGCGCCCGGGTGCTGGGCCACCTGTTTTTCCCGGACCACTGTTTATACAAAAAGGAAGACCTCTCCGCGGTTCTGGAAAAGGCCTCGGCCGCGGGCGCGAAAATACTGGTGACCAGCGAAAAGGACTATGTGAAAATCGCTTCCTTGGGGCCGTTTGACAGGGAGCTGGCGGTTCTGGGGGTTGAGATCGATTTCGGACCCGACACAAAGCGGTTTGAATCTTTCGTGGCGTCGGCCCTGGGTATGGGGAAATCCTCCGCGCATTGACACCCAAAGGCCTTTCGGGTATTTTGCGGAACAGTTTGAAACGGGGCAGCATTTTAAAAAAGGTTAAGGGATTTGGACCGACCGACCATCAGCGTGGTTGTGATCGCGAAAAACGAGGCCGACCGTATCGGACGGCTTCTGGCCGGCACTGCTTTTGCCGATGAGGTGATTGTGGTGGATTCAGGCAGCACCGATGACACACGGGCACTCTGCGCCGGTCATGGCGCCAGGGTCGTTGAAAAAGAATGGGCCGGGTACGCGGCACAGAAACAGTTTGCCATGGAACAGGCCGGGTCGGAATGGGTGCTGAATCTTGATGCGGATGAAACAGTCCCTGAGTCTCTGGCGCGGGAGATGATAGAGGCCGTAAAACAGGCGCCTGCTTCGGTAAGCGCATTTTCTATGCCCCGTCTGTCTTGGTACCTGGGCCGCTGGATTCGTCACGGCGGCTGGTTTCCGGACCGGAAAGTGCGGCTGGTGAGAAGAGGAAAGGGCCGCTGGATCGGCGACGGCCTTCATGAACAGCTCATGGCCGACGGTGATGTTTTTCAATTGACCCGGCCCATGCACCATTTTGTTTATCGTAACCTGTTCGACCAGGTGGCCACCATCAACCGGTTTTCCGGGCTGGGGGCAAAGGAGCGCGGAGCCACGGGCGGATGGTACGTGGTCGCCGGTCTGTTTCATGCCATGGGAAAGTTTCTGGAATGCTATGTGTGGAAGCTGGGTCTGCTGGACGGCCTTGCCGGCCTGGTCATTGCCGTCAACTCGGCCTTCTACGTATTTCTCCGCCATGCAAAATCCTGGGAGCTGGGCATGACCGAAGATGGTCCCACCGCCGCGTAAGGATGCCCCATTGGATATTTCCGTCGTTATTATCAACTGGAATACAAAAGAACTGGTGCTGCAATGCATCCGGTCCGTGTACGACACGATTTCGGGCCTGGATGTTGAAATATGGATGGTGGACAATGGTTCGTCCGACGGCAGCGTGGAGGCTGTAAAAGAGACCTTCCCGGCGGTTCGTATTATTGAGAACGGCGAGAACCTTGGGTTCGCGAAGGCCAACAATCGGGCGCTTGCAAAGATTTCGGGCAAATATGCCCTGTTGCTGAATTCCGACGCGGTGCTTACCCCGGGAGCGGTTGCGGCCCTCTTCAACTTCATGGAACGCACGCCGGAAGCAGGCATGACCTGTGGACAGCTGCTCAACGAAGACGGTTCCCTTCAAAACTCTTTTGCCAATTTTCCCACCCTGGCCTCACTGCTGGTCAACGAGTCGGCACTGCGCCTGATCGCGCCCCATCGGTACAAATCCAAGACGTTTTCTGCTTCCGGCCCTGCGGAAATTGAGTCGGGCATCGGCGCCTGTCTGATGGTGCGAAAGGCCGCCATGGAAACGGTGGGGCTGATGGATGAGCGCTATTTTTTCTTTTTAGAGGAAACAGACTGGGCCCTCTGCATGCGCAGGGCCGGCTGGAAAAGTTTTTTTGTGCCGGGTGCCCGGATTTATCATTTTCAGGGCCGGAGCGTGGGCCACAGCATTAATTCGCGCATTCTGTATTACGAGTCCCGGTATCTTTACTTTAAGAAGTGGCACAGTTCCGTGTATTGGATGGTCCCGTGTCTCGTTTTCTCTCGCCTGCTGGTCAACCTGGCTGCCAATGGCGCCGGAGTTGTCCTGACTCTGGGCCTGGCAGCCGGCTTACGGGCAAAGCTATCGGTCTATGCCGGCCTTCTGCGCTGGCATTTTTCTAACCTTCAAACTGTTTTCTCAAAGCAATCATGATCGTCAAGGGCAGCGGAAAACCTATTGAGAGCGAACAGGGAATCCTTATTGTTCAGCTGGGTGACATCGGCGACGTGGTGCTTTCATTCCCGGTGGTGCGCGCGCTGAAAGAAAAATTTCCCAACGCGCGAACTCTTTTTGTTGTCCGGGAAAAGGCCGCCGGGTTGGCCCGGGAATGCCCGTGGGCCGACCAGATTTTATCAGTAGATCAGAAAAAAAGGTCTGTTTTCGCCGAGATTACCTGCCAGGTTTCGTTTTTCAGGCAGTTACGCTCCTTCGGCGCCGACCTGGCCGTTGATCTGCGTACCGGCACAAGGGGCGCTGTTATCGTCGCCCTTTCCGGCGCGCGGCGGCGCATCGGTTATTACGGGCCCGACGGCTGGCCATGGCGCAACAGAGTATTTACTGACTTATGGGATCCAAAGCCAAAGCCGGGACGCCACATGACCGAGTACCTTTTGTCCGTGATTCAGGCTTTCGGCGTGAGCACGACCGACTTTTCACCACAGATGAGGGTGTCGCGGGAGAATCAACTGAAGGCCGGGATTTTGCTGGAACAGGAAGGGGTCGGGCAGGAAAGGCCGCTGGTTACTGTTCAGCCCTTCTCCCTCTGGGCCTACAAGGAATGGGGGGACGCAAAGTATGCCGATCTCATATCTCAACTTCTGGCAAAGCATGATGTTCAGGTTCTGATTATCGGCAGTCCGGCTGAGGCCGACAGGGCTGAGGCCATCGTCCGGCAGGTGGGAGGCGGGCGTGTTCACAGCCTGGCGGGCAAAACCGATATCGGCCTGCTTCCGGCGGTGCTGGAACAATGCAGCCTGTTTATCGGCGGTGACAGTGCCGGCATTCATATCGCCGCTGCCGTGGGGCTCCCCACTGTAGGTATTTACGGGCCCGCATCCTCCGCCTGCTGGGCGCCCAGAGGCGAGCGTCACCGGGTGGCCAGCAAAGACTGGCCTTGCGTGCCGTGCAACTTGAAGGGATGTGACGGAAATGGTATAAGCAGGTGCCTTGAATCCCTGACGGTGGCGGAGGTTTTTACCGTTTCGGATGAACAACTTACACAGCGGGACAATAATAGATAGCGGATACGAAAGTTGTTGATGAATACAAATCCGGCAGAGGCTGCCTTAAAAAGTGGAATGGCCGAACGATTAGCGATGCTGGTGCCTGTATTGACAGGCATTTACATCTTTTTTAATCCATTCCCCCACACCACCAGCATCAAAGAAACCGTCTTTTACCTGGCAGTGGCGATTGCCCTGGGTCTGTGGGTGTTCAGGAAACGGCCGCTTATTGTGGATACACCACTTACCCGGGCATTACTCCTTTTCATCGTCTGGGTGGTGGTCACCATTCCTTTTGCCATCGACAAGGCCAATACCGTTCACGATATTTACTCCCACCTGCTGCGTTATCTGCTGCTCTACATTATGATTATCACCTATTTTGAGACGCCCCGGAAGCTCGACCGGCTGGTGTGGCTGGTTGTTATCTCATCCGCCATTTTCATGTGCGGGGTTCTTTATTACTATTATGGCCTCCTCGATAATGATCTGGCCAGGCGTCTGGCGACCAGTAAACGCGCGGCGGGTCTGATGCAGACACCCATTCATGTCATCGGATTTATCGCACTGGCCGGGAGCGTGTTCTGCCTGCACTACCTTTCCGAACCGGTCAGCAGGATGATTAAGGGATGTTCGTTTCTTTGTCTTCTTATTTTTGTTTCCGCGCTTTTTTTAACCCAGAGCCGGGGGATTATTCTGGGTTTCATTGTGTCTGCCGGCCTGTTTTTCTTGTTAAAGAACAGGAAAATGATGCTGGCCGTAGTCGGTCTGCTGGTTCTTCTGGTCTTTTTTACCCCGGTCCGGAACCGGCTTTCACCCGAAGAGATTGTTGAGAATGTACGAATTCGCATTTACTGGACCATGGCCGAGATAATAAAAGATTATCCCGTTACAGGCATCGGTTATGGTATGGCAAGTTATGCGAAACTGGATGCTGATGCTTATGACAGAAAGATTACCGATCCCGCAAAAAAGTACAAGCGTGGCCGCGGCCGTCGTTTGTTTATCGCCGACCCGCACAACTGGGCCATTGATCTGCTGGTACGCACAGGGCCTGTCGGACTGATTTTATATCTGAATGTGATTGTGGCATTCTTCAGGATGGCGATGCCGCTTGCCCGGACATGGAACCGTTCCGAGACAAAGACGTGGAGCATATGCGCATCATCATGTTTTATCGGTTTTCTGTCGGCTGGATTGTTTGTCCCAACGTTTACACATATGGTAGAGGTGTTGCAGTATTTAATACTCGGCATCGTGACCGTTGCCTGGCGGCGGCACGGGCAGGCAATGCCTGATCCTTCCAAAACCCCGGGTGACCGGGCTGCCTGAAGAGAATGGTGCAGCGTGCGATATTACCGGCAGTGTGTTACCCCGCCGGGAAAGGATTTCTCATGGTCCGCAAATTAGGGCAAGCGTTCCAGAAAGCGTTCGGTCCCAGGTCGATTATCCAGTTCAGCCCGCCGCGGAGTGGGAGCACGCTTGTTTTTAATATATTAAGGGAGGTGCTCCCAGGCCGAAAAATAGAAAAAACGCACAATTACAATCCAAAGTTTTCAAGACACAAGGTGGTCGTCACCTTTCGCCATCCGCTGGACTCCATCGCGTCCGGTATCCAGCGATATGGCCGAACTCCTTCAGGCAAAGAGATTGAAGTCCAGATTAAGGAATTCAGCGACGGCGGCATATGGGATGTTTTGAAGATCCGGCACAATCCCAATGTCCTGATGTTGAAGTACGAAAAATTTTATAACAACTTTGATTATGTTTTTGACAATCTGGAAACGTTCTTATCAATTGAAATCAATCGGGAAACAAGGAAACAGATCCTGGACAAATATAATATTGAGGCCGTGTCTGAAAGGGTCCAGCAGTTCGACGGCTTTCAGCATTTTGACGCGGTGACCCATTGGCATGGCAACCATATATCCCCGTACAAGGGGGGCACTGATTACTACAAGAAGTTTTTCAGTCAGGAGCAGGTTGATTATTTGAAAAAAGTTTACCGGGAGTTTCTGGTCGCGTTCGATTATGAGTAAGACATTTCTGATGTGCTGAGCGCGACTTGCTTCCGGAATAATAATCGGTATGAGCAGGGCATATGACGGCGGCTATCATCTTTTTTGGGGTTCTACTGGTTCTGTGTCTTGCGGAAGCGGGAATGCTGTTCCTGCTCACCCATCCGGGCGTGTTACGGCGGATGGGCCGGAAGCTGCAAAACAGCATGGCGTATTTATATGTCCAGGGTGAACGAAAGGTGATGCCGTTTGTAAAGGGTTGTGGCCGTTATTCGCCGGAATTCGGTTACACACTAAACCCGGGTAACTTTGTTTTTGCTGAAAGGGAGTTCACGAACACTTATTTTATAAATTCGCTGGGGGTAAGGGATTCGGAAGAAGCGTTAAAAGAACCCGAGATTATCGTTCTTGGCGATTCTTACGCCCTGGGCTGGGGTGTTGACCAGCATGAGTCCTTTGCGGCGAGAGTCGGTCGCCAAACGGGCTTAAAAGTTCTTAATACGGCCATTCCTTCCTTTGGAACGGCCCGCGAGATGGTGATGCTTCGCAGGATCGACCGTTCCCGGCTCAAGTGGATCATTCTTCAGTACTGTGGCGATGATTACGACGAGAACCTTAAGTACCACGGGAATGGCAACCGGCCCCAGCTCATGAGGGAAGAGACTTTTCATGGGCTTGTCGCCAGACACAGCCGTCCGAAAAACTATTTTTTCGGCAAGTTCCTTTGGATGAAGATTCAGAAACGGATCAACGAATGGAAGGCTTCCACCCGGAAGACGGAGTTGTGTCCATCCATGAGCGAGGTGGACGCCTTTCTTCATGTTTTAAAACAGAACGAAGACATTCTGACCGGTGTTCCCTTGGTCGTGTTTGAAATGAACGGGATCAATCAGACCAATACTTTCACTACGGTCTTAAAGACAAAAATTCTTCAAGACGATCAACCGCTGTTTATCCGGAACATGAGAGTGATCGACATGTCCCAATACCTGGTGGATGTCCATTTTTATATCCTTGACGGCCACCTGACGGCGGAAGGTCATTGCATTGTTGCCGATGTGCTTTGTCGTGCGCTGACGTCTGGGAAGTGAGCAGTGATCCATGTCAATTTTTGATAAAATTAAAAAATTTCTCAAGGTGGATGAGGCCATGGCCGGCGGACGGGATCGTCACATCGACGCAATGAAAGCCGTGGCCATCATTCTGGTTGTGATGGGCCATGCGATTCAGGTAAACGATCCGAATTATGATAACAACCTGTTGTTCAGGGTGGTTTTCTCCTTCCAAATGCCCATGTTCATGTTCTTAAGCGGCCTGATCCTGTCCACACAGTTTCGCTACACGCTTGCGGTGTATCTGAAGAAAAACGCCATGCGCCTTCTGGTGCCTTTTTTCGCATGGGCCATTGTCAGCTATGGTGTCAATTATTCTTACAGTGACCGTACCCTGGCGGGACACCTGATGGGCGTTGTTAAAGCGCCGGGCACCGGTTTGTGGTTTTTGTGGGTGCTTTTTTTAAACAGCGCGTTTCTCTTCGGTGTGCTTAAGCTGGTTCGCCGGAACAACTGGTTACGATGGGAGAATTATTTCGTGATTGCCGCTATTCTGATCTCCCGGACGGCATCGGCCGATATTCTCGGACTGTCTGAGGTCAAGCAGTACTTCCCCTATTATGCGGCTGGGTTTTTTGTGTATAAATATATGGACGCGCTCAAGGCCAGGCGAAAAGCTGTTTATGCGGTTGCGCTGGTCGCCTTCCCACTGTTGGTACTGGGGTGGAAACGAAATACATTCCCGACTTTTTATCCATTTTTATTGCAGCTTTTCAACGACGCAGGCACTGCACGGCTGATTGTCTCGATTTATAAATATATGGTCTCGTTTACCGGGATCGCTTTTTCTTCGTTCTGCCTGGAACAGATCCGGCACACACGGTTTTATCTGTTTCTATGCTGGCTGGGCACGTTGACGCTCGATATCTACGTGTGCCATGGATATTTCAGAATTGAACTGGGAAATGGCGTCTGGCAGTATTT
>JBMORB010000306.1:0-12199 GCA_049320925.1 Thermodesulfobacteriota bacterium
GGCCAAAATCGCTACCGGGGCACCCGGCAGACCAGATGGGAGGCGGGCACGGTTTCCACCTGCTGTTGCAGGACTTTCAGGCGGTTTTCAATGGCCCGGCAGGTGGATGCGTGGGCATGGCCGATGGCAATGGCCCGGCCGTTGCGCCTTGCCAGGGCGATGGTTTCATCGATCCGGGCCTCGATGTCGGCAACCGCCGGCGAATTGTCCAGAAACACGTCCCGTTCGGCAAAAGGCACCTGCAGCAGCCGGGCCGAGGGCCGGCACTGGGAGTCGGGCGTGGTGCGGCTGTCGATGAAAAAAAGGTTATGTTTCTTTAAAACCGAGAACACCTGGTACATCTGGGTGGAGACCGTGGTCAGTTTCGACCCCATGTGGTTGTTGACCCCGGCCGCCCAGGGAACGGCCCGAATGTCGGCCTCCAGTTCGGCGATGAGGGCGTCCGGGGACATGGCGGTGAGCAGCACGCCCCTGCCGGGGTCCACCGCCGGGTATTCGTCCGGCTCCATGGGCAGGTGAAGCATGATCTCGATGTTCTTTTCCCTTGCGGCCCGGGCGATTTCCTCACCGTGGGGGCTGTAGGGAAGGACGGAAAAAGTCAGGGGGATCCCCAGGGCGGCAAACCGCGTGGCCAGGTCTCTGTCATACCCCATGTCATCGATGATGAGCGCCACTTTTGGCCGGGCCGCGGTCGCCGGGCCCGGGCCGCAGGGCGCCGGGGACGGGGGACGGTCTTTTTCCGGATAGACCTCGAACACGGGCCGTTTGGCCGCGGTTTGCGCCGGCGCCGGGGCCTTGCTCCGGGTTGCGGTCCGGGCCGGGGCCGGTGACGGCCGGGAGGCGCGGCGCTCCCCGGCATCGGGCAGAAAAAAGAGGGCCACCACGGCCGCCGCGCCGATCACAAGGGCCAGCGCCAGGGCGGCAAACAGGATCTTAAGATAATGACCCGTCGCCGAAGGCGTCGCCCCCTTGCGCCGGTTGACCGTGGGCCGTCGTTTTTTTTTCATGGCATTGCGGGCTTCGCGGCCGGCGCCTATTCCGCCTTCCGGGCGCTGAAAATTTCATAGGAGATCAGGGCGTCCAGTGCCCGGACGACCTGAGAATCCCGCATCAGCAGGTCCACGTCCAGGGAGCCGTACCGGACCTGGGACAGATCCTCCTTTTTTTCCGTTCCGGCATCCTTCTTCTTTTCATTTTTTGCCGGAGCGCCGTTTTTAGGGGCCGCCTCCAGGTGGTTCTTCAGGTCCTTCTCCTTGATCGTGCGGGGCTCCTTGTCGGCAGGTTCCTCCATCAGGGCGAATTTTACCTCAATATCGGGAATAATCCCCCGGTTCTGAATGGAAGTGCCGTTGGGCGTGTAATATCGGGCGATGGTGTACTTGATGCCCGACCCGTCGTTTAAGGGCTGCACCGTCTGCACCGACCCCTTGCCAAAGGACGTGGTGCCGATGACCAGCGCCCGCTTGTGGTCCTGGAGGGCGCCGGCCAGGATTTCCGAAGCGCTGGCGCTGCCGCCGTTGATCAGCAGGACCATGGGATAATCGTGCCGGACCTTGTCCGGATGGGCGCTGTAGGTATTTTCGTCCTTGCGCTCCTTGATCGACAGGATGGTCCCCTCGTCTAAAAAAAGGTCCGAAATGGCTACGGCCTGGTCCAGCAGGCCGCCGGGATTGTTGCGCAGGTCGAAAATCAGTCCTTTCAGAGTGCCCTTGTTGTCGGCTTCCAGTTCGGCCAGGGCTTTTTTCACATCGTCGGTGGTGTTGCCCTGAAAGTTGGTCACCCACACGTAGCCGTATCCCGGCTTGAGCATGGTGTATTTCACGCTGACAATGGGAATCACGGCCCGCACCAGATCAAAGGACATCTCCTCGGCCACGCCTTCCCGCCGAATGGTGAGATTGACCGTGGTGCCCTTTTCGCCCCGCATCCTCTTTACCGCTTCCCACAGTTCCATGTCCATCGTGGACTCGCCGTCAATGGCGATGATGATGTCGCCGGGCAGAATGCCGGACTTGAAGGCCGGGGTCCCCTCAATGGGGGAGATGACCGTCAGCAGGCCCTTGGGCATGGTGATGACGATGCCGATGCCTTCAAACTCCCCCTTGGTGTCGGTCTGGAACTCCTTGAAGGCGTCGGGCGGCAGGTACTCGGAATGGGGGTCCAGGCTCTTGACCATGCCCTGAATGGCCGCCTCGATCAGCTGTTTGGTGTCCACGGGGTCCACATAGTCTTTTTCAAGCTGTTCGATGACCGCGGAGAATATCTTGAGGCTTTTATAGGTTTCGTCGCTGCTGGCGGAACTGTTGCACGCAAAACCGGCGCCGATGATCAGCAGGCATGCGATGACCGACACGACGGCCGCGATTCTGATCCACTGAGTCTGATTTTTTTCCATGATTCGTACCTTATTACCGCTGTGATGAGTGAAATATTAAATACGTGACGGCACCGGTCATGCCCGGCGGTCTCACGCGATCGGCAGTTATCCCTTTCTGAGCCATTTCATGGGATCCTCCGGGGTTCCCCGGTGGCGGACCTCAAAGTAAAGCGCCGTTCCGGTCATGGAGGCGGTGTCCCCCACCGTGGCGATCACCTCGTGGGTGTCAACGGCATCCCCCTTCTTCTTTAAAAGTTCCTGAAGATGGGCGTAGACCGTGTAAAACCCGTCTCCATGGTCCAGAATCACCATGTTGCCGTATCCCTTGAACCAGGTGGCGTACACCACCTGGCCCCGGTGAACGGCCCGCACCGGCTCTCCCCGCCCGGCGGCGATGTCAATGCCGCTGCGGAAGTTGATGATGTTCAATTCCGGGTTCGTGTATTTTCCGAACTTGCCGACGATCTTACCCTCAACCGGCATTTTGAGCAACCCCCTGCGCTGGGAAAACCCGCCGTCGGTCCGGGTCGGCGTTTTTGCCAGGTCCTCGTGGAGGGCGGCGATGGTTCTGTCCAGCTCCCTGGCCGCCTGTTTCAGGGAAGCGATGGCCGCCTGCTGAAGGGAACCTTCCTTCCGAATACCGGCCAGCAGCCGTTCCCGTTTAGACCTTTCAGTGTCCAGGACGGCGTGCTGTTCCTGAAGCCGGACCTCCAGCGCCTTCTTGTCCGCCTTTTCCGCGTCCAGCGTTCTGTTCAGCGTCGCCAGCCGTTCCTTGTCGGACAGATAGCTTTTGAGCACGGCCGCGTCATATTCGCAGATCCGTTCGATGTTCCGCTTGGTTGCCAGGAATTCAAACATGGATTCGGCCGATCCCGGAAGGTTCAGCCTGCCCATCAGCTCAAGTTTATACAGGGCCGTCAGGCGCCGGGCCGCGTACTGGCGGTTCTGGCCGATGCGCTGTTCAAGGGCCCGAACCGCCCTGCGGTTGTCCTCGATCCGCCGCGACACCTCGTCCACGGCCCCGGAAATGGTCTGAATCTGGGTCCGGGTCTGATTCAGGGACAGGTCAATGTCGTGAAGCCCGCTCACCAGCTCCACCTCCTTCTGACCATAGGCGGCCAGTTCTCTGGTGCGGGTTTCGATTTCCCGGTCGATCTGCCGGGCCTGTTCCTCCAGCCGGCTGATCTGCCAGGCCGGCGGCGGGTCCAGCGCGACGTAATCGTCACGATAGCGGACATAGCCGGTCATCCCTTCATGGGAAATTTTCAGCCATTCGCCTTCATGGGCCACCACCGTCACCCGGGCGCCTTTCTTAAGCGTCCCCACCCGCGGGGCGTCTTTATCCGGGGCCTTGCGTACGTTGAGCAGGGAGGCGCGGATCACGGCGGTCTGGCCAGCCTCGGCATGCACGGGACCGACCGGCCCGAGAAACGCCAGAAACAGGAGCGCCGCGGGGGCTACTCTTTTAAAAATTGTCGTAAGGAGATGTAGCATCCCAGCCACCCGGCAAACATGCTGCAAAGAAAAATGATAAAAATGATTCCCACTGGAATAAAATCAATGGAAAAGGCATACACCACGGCATCCAGATCAATGCTCGCGGTCAGGGCGATAAAAACAACATACAGCGCCGCCAGCCCCAGGACCGCGCCGGCGGCCCCCTGGATCAACCCTTCCAGATAGAAGGGCGCCTTGATAAAGCGGTCGGTGGCCCCTACCAGCCGCATGATTTTGAACTCTTCGTGCCGGGACCAGAAAACCAGGCGAATGGTGTTGGCCACGATGAACACGGCGGCCAGAAAAAAGACCGCGGACATCATGGCGCCGGAAAAACGGAACAGGTTCAGCACGCCGGTAAACCGCTTGAGCCAGCTCTGCCCGTACTCCACGTCGGACACCAGGTGGCTGGACTGGATGTGAATGGCCAGCATCTCGATGGTCTCCCATTTTTTGCGGGCCGGATCGATCCAGACCTCCAGGGCGTCGGGAAGGGGGTTGGTGTCCAGGGTCTCCACCAGCGAGGTCTGCCACTTCATCTTTTCCGTCAGCCGGGCCAGGGCCTCTTCCCGGGGAATGAACCGGATTTCCGTCACGCCTTCCATGCGGGCAATATCATTGCGCAGGGCATCGATCTCGGCCCGGGGAACGTTATCGGCCATGTAAACCAGCAGCCGGGCGCCCTTTTCCCAGGTGCGGATCACCTTGGCCGCGTTGACGGAAAAAAGGGTGAAGGTGCCCACGATCAGCACCGAGAGGGCGATGATGATAACGGTGACCGAATGCAGCACCAGGTTGCTTCGAAGGTCCCGCAGTGCCCGTTTGATAAAGGGAAAAGTCATTGGGTTACCGTGTCTTCCTCCAGACGGCCGCGGGAAAGATGAATCAGCCGGGCCGGCGTGCTGCGGATCAGGTCCTTGTCGTGGGTGGCGATGATGACCGTGGCCCCCCGCTGGTGCAGGGTCCGCAGCAGGTTCATGATATCATCGGCCGATTCCTCGTCCAGGCTGCCGGTGGGCTCGTCGGCCAGAATGATTTTGGGGTCTCCGGCAATGGCTCTGGCGATGGTGATCTTCTGCTGCTCACCGCCGGAAAGCGTGGGCGGATAGGCGTTCATCCGGTCTTCCAGGCCCACGGCCCGGAGCACACTTCCTACCTTCTTGGCGATCATGGAGCGGCGGTCCCCGGCGATTTCCAGAACCAGGCCGATGTTGTCGAACACGGTCTTGTTGGGAATCAGGTTGTAATCCTGAAAAATCACGCCGAACAGGCGCCGCAGGTGGGGAATGCGGTTCCGGGGAATGCGTGACAGGTTCATGCCGTCCACCAGAATGTGGCCCTCGGACACCGGCTCGCCCAGGTAGAGCAGCTTGAGCAGGGTGGTCTTCCCCGCGCCGCTGGCGCCGGTGACAAAAATAAACTCGTTGGCATTGATGTCCAGCGTGACATCCGCCAGGGCCGTCTGCGCCCCGTACCGCTTATAAACGTGAAACACGCGTATGATGGGATTTTTTGCATCCATAGAATATTTTCCGGTTCAACCGGCGCCATTGTCTCACATTACAGGGCCGGTGACAAGCCCGGGCAGGTCGTAATTTGAAGCGGTTACAGGCAGGGGCCGCGAAATCGAATCATGAAAAAAAGGTATCCCCGTCATGGATTATCCCGGCCCACGGTCGCCCCAAAGCGGTTTTAATCACGGCGGCACAGATTTTGATTTGTTTATCCAGATCAAAATCGCTATCGGTATCGGTATCGAAATCGAATTTGCTGAAACAACAGCTTTGCGATTTCAATACCGACAGCGATTATGATTCCAACCTTAAAGGCAGCCCCCGTCATGCAGGGCCGGATATTTCACGATTTGATTCCGGGCGCAGGGCCTGGAGGCTTTGCCGGGCCGGATGCCTCCGCTTGACCCTCCGGCAGGGCCGGTGATATACAGAAAAAAACCCGGGAAGGGCCTGCCAGGGTTTTTTCCGGTTCCCCCTTTGCCGAATTTTGTGAAAATCGCTTCTTCCTTTTTTCAGCAAAGGGGGTTTTCCCAACCCACTCAAGGAGAAGGAGGAGCACCATGTCCGACTGCCTGTTCTGTAAAATTACCGCCGGCGCCATTCCCTGCAACAAGGTCTACGAAGATGACCGGTATATCGCTTTTGCCGACATCAGTCCCCAGGCCCCCACCCATGTGCTGGTGGTGCCGAAAAAGCACATCGCCAAAGTCGCCGACATGACGCCGGCCGACAGCGAGCTGGTGGGCGGCCTGTTTAAAGTGGCGGCCGGGATCTGCGCGGAAAAAAGGATCAGCGACTACCGGATGGTGATCAACAACGGCGCCGGCGCCGGCCAGTCGGTTTTTCACCTTCACCTTCACGTTCTGGCCGGCCGGCCACTGGGCTGGCCGCCGGGATGATTCCGGTCAGATGGCTTTCTTCTGCTTCAGGATATCGTAGTAGGTCAGGATCTGCTCCACGTAGTAAACCGGGTCCGTACCCCGGGCGTAGCCGTATGTGGTTCTTTCGTAGTACTCCCGGTTGCGCAGCAGGGGAAGGGTCTGTTTGATGGACTGCCAGCGGGTCGGGTCCAGGCCCAGCTCCAGGGCGATCTGCTGGGCGTCTCGCACGTGTCCGTAGCCGATGTTGTAACTGGCCAGGGCAAAGAGCAGCCGGGTGCGGGGATCGTCGATATCGTCAAACCGGCGGATCAGCTTGACCAGGTAGGCCACGCCGCCGGCAATGTTCTGTTCCGCGTCAAACCGGTCGGTGACGCCCATTTCATCCGCGGTCACCTGGGTGAGCTGCATCAGCCCCTTGGCATTGGTAGGACTCTGGGCGTAAGGGTCAAAATGGGATTCCTGGTAGATGACAGCCGCCACCATCTGCCAGTCCAGGCCATAGCGGTCCGACTCCCGTTCAATCAGGGAACGGAACTGGGGCAGCCGGCTGTAAAGGCGCTGGTGAAACCGCCGGATATCTTCATAATCAAACCGTTCCACGGCCGTGTAGTAACGGTTATAGATTCTTGTAAAAATCCCGTTTTCCTTTATTTGGTCAAAAAACCGGTTGATCTCATGGCGAAGGCCCCGGTCGTTTTTCCGAACGGCCCAGGCCAGATGCTGTTCCTTTTCAATGGGGAACGCGATACGGATATCCGGGTAGTACCGGCGGTTGAGCAGCGCGATGGTGGAATCGGCCACGGTCATTTCGATTTCTTTTCTGGACACCTTTTCGATGAGTTCTTCGGTGGGGGTGTCCCTGTGCAGCTCCAGTTTCAGGTCGATGCCATCGGCCTGAAGCTCTTCGAGCCGCTGCTGGTAGGTGGTATCCTCCCGCACATGCACGGTGCGGCCGGCCAGATCTTCCGGTATTTTTACGGAATGGTCGGACTTGTGGACAATCAGCTGCTGGCGCACCGGCAGGTAGCTGCGGGAAAAAGCGACCCGGCGCTCGCGCGTCCGCGTGCGGGTGATGCCGGCCGCGATAAAATCGCCCTCTTTTTGCTCCAGGGATGAAAAAAGCCTGTCCCATCCGGGAGTTCTGACTTCCAGTGCCACGCCCAGATAATCGGCAAAGGCTTTTGCCAGATCATGCTCAAACCCCATGGGGGTATCTTTATAAATGTAGTAGCTGTTGGCGTTGTTTTCCGTCAGAAGAACGATTTTCCCCTGTTCGCGGATACGCCAGAGAGACTGCCTGGAACGGCGGAAGTCGTATATGCCGGCAACGGCGACCGCCAGCGCGACCCAGAAAACAATAACCGTTACTCGCCTGAAGGGTTTCATGGCTCTCCGTTTACGGGTTGACGGTTTTATAAAGTATGCCACAGCCGATTCAGGCAGTCCATAGAGGAAAAAAGATGGTCGGAGCAAAACACCTCAAGGCAAAAAGTCCCCCGGAAAGATTGAAGAATATGACCCATATCCTTTTGTTGGGACGGTGAAAGGCGGTCTAAGGCAAGGTGGTCGCGGCCTTGAGAAACCCCGTGGGCATGCACGATGGTCACCCGGTCTTTGAGGGCGTCAAAAACCGTTTTGCAGTCAATCCCCCTTGCCATGAGATGACCGGTGTCCAGGCAGATGGAGCAGTCCAGTCTTTCAGCGATATCGCCGAGGATAAAGGGGGAATAATCCAGTGTTTCAAGGGCCATGGACCTGGATGGAATACGCCGGCACGCCAGCACCTCTTCAATGCGTCCGCAGGCCCGGTCCGCCCATTGCCGGGAAGACCGGGGCTCGGCCGCATCCATGGGCACGTGCAGGGTCCACGAGACCGGTGAAAGTTCACGGACCCGGTCATACAGGCCAATAACCGCCTCCCTCGCCCTTCGGCCTTCGGCGGCATCGGCCCCCGCAATGGATATATCGATGGGCAGATGGACATTATAAACGACGTCGCCGTTGTGACCGATGTTTTTAAGTGCCTCGATTTCATCTGGATCCGGCATGCTCTCCGGCGCGCTTTGAAAAAAAAGCAGCTCGATTTCATCCACCAGCCCGGAAAGGCGCCGGGTGTTTTCCGCGTAGCCCGCGGGATATATAAATGAAGGGCAGGCCAGGGAAAAGGGATAAACGCCTTTATATGATACCGGTTCGCGGGTCATGGGCCTGAGTCTACAGAGGCGGGGAAAAGCGGGCAAGCGTTTTTTTGAAAAGCGTCTTTTCCCCGCCGGGAATCCCATCGGACACCTTGCCCCGGCCGCTGCCCGGCGGCGGATGAGGCTGACAAAGTGTGGTTTTTTTCTTGCATGGCCGGCCGGGTCGTGTTATTTCTCCTTCAGAAGAATTCATACCAGGGAGAAAGGGAGACTATGCGAAAGATTGCCGTTGCCATGGCCAAGGGCGGAGTGGGCAAAACCACCACGGCGGTCACCTTGGCCCACGGGCTTGCCATGAGCGGCGCCACCGTGGTCCTGGTCGACTGCGACACCCAGGGACAGGCCGCCGGATTTCTGGGCGTCAGGCCGCCCCACGGGATGTATGAGTTCGTCACCGGCGAAACACGGACCGGCGGGCCCATATCAAAAAACAGCGCGCTTTTCCCGGCCCGGGACAACCTCTGGCTGCTGGCCGGCGGCATGGGACTGGTGGAGCTGAAGCACCGCCTGGGAGAATACCCGAGGGAGGAGCGTCACGCGGTGCTGGCCACGGCCCTGGTGCCCAAAGGGGACACGCTGGACTACCTGATTTTCGACTGCGCGCCGGGATGGGACGTGCTGAGCGTGAACGTGCTCATGGCCGCCGACGAAGTGCTGTGCCCGGTGGCCATGCAGGCCCCTTCCCTGGAGGGGCTGAAAACCTTTTTCTCTTACCTGCTGTCGGCCCAGAAACTCAACCCGGGCCTGCGGCTCAGATATGTGCTGCCCACGCTTTTTGACCGCCGCACCCGGCACAGCGTGGAGGTGCTGGCCCGGCTGCGAAAACATTTTGAGCGGCAGATGTGCGATCCTGTCGTATACAACACCAGCCTGTCCGAGGCCGCCTCCCAGGGCCAGACGATTTTTGAATACCGGCCCGGGGCCTTGAGCGCCGAAGGATACCGAAACCTTATTCGGAGGATCAGGGAAGATGACCAGATCAAAAAAGAGTGTGCCTGACTTTTTCAGCGATGAGGGGCCGGACCCCGTGACCGCCGCCACCGGCGGGCCCAAGGTGTCCGGCGGCGCGGCCAAGAAAAAGGCGGGATTTTACCTGGCCGCCGACCTGCTGGACCGGTTTGACCGGACCTTTTACCGGCTCAAGCTGGAAGGGGCCGGCATCGTCAACAAGTCGGCCCTGGTGGAGGCGGCCCTGTCCTTTGCCCTGGACGACATGGAAAAGGGTGAAAAAAGCGCCTTTCGGAAGTTGATCAACGGCGTTTAACCCGGATATTTCAAGAATTAACTTGGCCGTGGTGGTATTCCGGACCCGTCTTTTTGTGAAAGGCAAACCCCGTTGAAGAAAAGCGCCACCCTGAGCCGCCGGGTCGCCGACGGCATATTTTCCATCCGCCTGCCCCTGCCCGGTGACAAGCCGGGGCCGGTGAATGTCTACCTGTTTGTCGGCGGAAAGAACATCACCCTGCTGGATACGGGAACCTCCAAAGCCTTTGACGTGCTGGAGGCGGCCCTGGCCGAGCACGGCCTTTGCTGCGGCGACATCGACCGTATCGTGCTCACCCACAGCCACATCGACCATTATGGATCGGTTCAGAAAATCCTGCGCCGGGCCGGCCGGCCCGTGGAGATCGCCGGCAATTTCAGACAGCCGGTGAGCATCGCCACGGGCATCGGGGTCTCCAGGCAGACCATGGGGGATTTTCTGGCCCTGATGGGCGTGCCCCTGGCCGTGCGCCACCTGATGCGGGTGCTTTCCGTGGTTTTTTCCGCCATGGGCGAAAGCTGCGAGGTCACCACGCGAATCGGTGAGAACGACCGGGTCGCCATGGGCGACTACGAATGCCGGGTAATTGAAACGCCGGGCCATACCCGGGACTCCATCTGCCTGTACCACGAACCCGCCGGCATGCTCTTTTCCGGGGATCATGTGCTTCCCCATATCACGCCCAACGCCTTTGTCATGCTCAAGGATGGCGAGCCCCTGCCCCGGCGGCTGAGCCAGAAGGAGTTTTACGGGTCCATTGAAAAGGTCCGGGGCCTTTCGCCGGCGGTGGTCTTTCCGGCCCACGGCCGGCCCATCACCGACCTGGAGGCGGTGGTCCGCATGTACCTGGAAAGCTACCGGGAGCGGGACCGGCTGATCCTGTCGATCCTTGAAAAGGGTGGAGCGCAGAGCGTTTACACCGTTGCCCGGCGCCTGTTTCCCAACCTGCGCCTGGCCCGGCTGCCCCTTGAAATTTTCCTGGCCGTGTCGGAAGTCTATACCCATGTCCAGCTTCTGGAGGAGCGGGGGCTGGTGAAAACAGGGGTATCGCGGGGTGTGCTGACGGTCTTTCGGACCGAACACGGGCATTCCTTGTCTTCATGATTCGATATTCCGTGTTCGATATTCGGGGATGAAGGGCCGGTCGCCTGTTTCGAGACACGGGCGGACGATGCCGCGGCCATGATCAGTGATCCAGCGGCAGTTTTTTGGTGTATTTTCCCCGGTTGTAGCAGATATAACGGTTCTTGCGGTCCTTGGCCTTGTACATGGCCTTGTCCGCGCACCGGACCAGCCTGTCCATGGTGTCGCTGTCGTCGGGATAGACGCTGATGCCCACGCTGGTGGTGATCACGGAAATGTCGTGGCCGCCGACATGATAGGGACGGGAGATGGCGTCGATGACCTTCTGCGCCACCCTGGGCGGGTTCATGTTTTCCGAGTTGCTCAGAATGATGGTGAACTCGTCCCCGCCGTGGCGGCACACGTAGTCGGTTTCCCGCAGCAGGGCCGTGAGGCGGGCGGCCGCCTCCTTGAGCACCCGGTCCCCGGTTTCATGGCCCCACGTGTCGTTGACGGTCTTGAAATTGTCCAGGTCGAGGAAAAGCAGGGCGCACCGCTGGTGGAACCGCTTGGCGTAGGCAATGGTTTCGCGGAGCTTTTCAAACAGGGCGCCCCGGTTGTACAGGCCGGTCAGGTGATCATGGGAGGCCATGTGAAGGAGTTCCTGCTCCAGCCTTTTGCGCGAACTCACGTCCCGGGCGATGCCGCGGAACCCCACGATTCGGTCGTCGGCGTTCTTTATAAAGGAAAGAGAGGTCTCCACATAGACCCGGTCGCCGCCCTTCCGCACCAGTTCCCAGTCAAACGGGGTGGGCAGCCGGCCGGTTTTAAACGCCCGGTTATAGGCACGGAACACCCTGGCGGCGGTATCGTCGCTCATGAATTTGCGATAGCCCATGCCGAGCAGTTCTTTTTCGGAATACCCGATCATCCGGCGCATGGAGCTGTTGAAAAAAGTGACGTGGCCGGAGATATCCACTTCAAAATACCCTTCTTCGATGCTCTCAAGGATGGTTTTGTATTTTTCCTCGCTCTTTTGAATCTCTTTGCTCAAGTGTCTGCGCCTGGCAATTTCCCTGCGGGTGTGGCTTTTCACCTGGCGGTTGATCTGCTCCTTTTGGGACGGCTCCGGCTGAATAAAACGGGCCACGCACCTTCTGACCGTCTGATCCTCCGGCGCAATGCCCCTGGCGACGATCCGGTCCTTTTCGATATGAGCGGCGATGTTTTCAATATAGACATCGCTGTCGTGCATCAGCAGGTCGACCCGGGCGTCAAGTCCGGCCAGAGAACCGGTGTCGCCGATATAATCAAAGGTGACGCTCGCGGCGTCCATGGAGATGATTTTCCCCATGCGGATTTTACCCTGAACAAGAATGGCGGCGGTGCCGCTGTCAGTATACGGC